>CAZAGR010000266.1:0-4228 GCA_964484585.1 uncultured Propionivibrio sp.
CTCAACTCGACAAAAAACGCCAATTTTCCGTGCCTCATAAGCGAAAACTGTCCAATCTGTGTGATCGGCGTTCTGAAAGTGCCCTAAAACCGCCAACTTGAAAGTGCCTTTTCTTCCTGCTTTTTCTTCGCATTTTCTGTTGAATTTTTCTTCAAGAGATTTCTTTAAATCTTGATTTTTTCTTCGCCGTTTTTTTCTTCGTTTTCGTAACTATTTTTTCTATAGCGGCCGACTTAAAGTCTATCGTCACCTGATTTCGCGCGCCTAAATCCGCGCCTGGGAATCAGCCGATGAAACTGCTCAGGAGCCTCGACTGTCTTGGTTGTCATCAACCATTCACGGCAGAGCCACGCAACGCGCATCATCAAGAATACTGTGCCGCACCCGCCTGTCGACAAGCGTCAAAGGCGGCCAGTCAATTGCGCTGGTTAGCCAACTCAGAAAACCAAAAATATCACAGCGGCGCGCTGGCCGTGGCGCGGGTTCGCGCGTGGCAGCAGAGCCACCCAGAATACCGCGAGCGGCAAAAGGCCAAGAGAACTGGTGCGTTACAAGATGTCTGCCGTCCACCGCCAGAACCACCCGCGACAGAGGAGAAACCCGCCATTTTGCCGCCCCCTATTGAGAGCGTTACAAAACCGCTGGCGGTCGCGTTACAAGATGTCATCGGGGGTCAACCGCTTGTTTTTGTTGGGCTAATTGCTCATTTCTTCCGTTTTACGTTACAAGATGACATCGCCAAGACGATCCGTCTGCTGCAACAATTGGGAGAAGACATCACCAACGGAAAGCCAGCCGATGAAATCCTCAAAGCAGCTCATCACCCCCGACCGCCTGCGCTCGATCCCGGCCCAATTTAGCTGGATCGACCATCGACTGGCGCGGGATAAACATCTCGACCGGCTCGATGTCGTCGCCGCCGCGCTCTACCTGTTTTTAGTCACCGTCGCTGACCGCGAAGGCTTGAGCTGGTACGCCGACCACACCATCGCGCGCCGTCTGTCGATTGATTTCACTCGTCTGCAACGCGCCCGTGCCGATTTGATCCAGAGCGACCTCATCGCCTATGTGCCGCCGCTGTATCAAGTGCTAGCCGTGGATAGCCCGCCGCCGATCTGCCCAGATGCGCCGCGTCCTACCTCTGCGTCTGTGGCTACGCCTATACCTACACCGGCAGCTACACCTACCCCCAAGCCTACCCCTGCCGCACTACCCCCGCTCACCGCCATCGCCGATCAGGCGACCGTACAAGCGCATCTCGCCACCCTCCGCAGCCTCCTCTGTGCCGCACCACGCCGCACCGATCCCGGTAAACAACCATGATCAGCTACGAAATCTGGTGCAAGATTCGCGATTGTCTGGATCGTCAGAAGATGACGCTCGCGCAGACGGCTGCCTCGCTGCAACTTCACCGGCGTACCGTCGCTACGTGGGCGGCAATGCTGCACTTTGAAGCGCGTAAACCCGTCCCGCGTCGCAGCCTGCTCGACCACTTCAAAGGCCAAATCACCCGGCTACTCGATAGCCACCCGTTCAGCGCCCAGCAAATACTCCAAAAGCTCCGTGAGGCAGGCTATAACGGCGGCTACACCACCGTGAAGCAATACGTGCGACTGATACGGCCCAAACACCGCCCCGCATTCCTCACGCTATCCTTCGCACCGGGTGAAGCGGCCCAGGCCGACTGGGGTGAGTATCAAAGCATCAGTGTGGGCAACACCCGTCGGCGGCTCTACTTCTTCGTCATGGTGCTTTGCTATAGCCGCCGGATGTATTTGGAATTCACGGTATCGCAAACGATGGAGCATTTCCTCGCCGCGCACCAGAACGCCTTTGCCGCTTTCAATGGGGTTCCTGCCCGAATCATCATCGACAACCTCAAAACCGGTGTGATCGAGCATCTGGCGGGCTGTGCGCCGGTGTTTAACGCCCGCTATCTCGATTACGCCCGGCACTGTGGCTTCAGTATTTCGGCCTGCAACGTCGCCAAGGGCAACGAGAAGGGACGGGTCGAGAACGGGGTCGGTTATGTGAAGATCAATTTCCTGAACGGCTTGGATGTGGCTGATTTCAGTGCCGTCAATCCCACGGCGCAGTTGTGGCTCGATACGGTGGCCAATGTGCGCATCCATAGCCAGACCCGGCAGCGACCGATTGACCTGTTCAAAGAGGAGATACCACATCTGCGGGCGCTGAATCCGGCGACCTACGACATTGGGCGTATTTCTACGGCACGAGTGTCGAAGCTGTTTCGGGTCGCCTTCGAGACGAATCATTATTCGACACCGATCAACTATGTCGGTGCGCGGGTAACGTTGAAGACTTATCCGGATCGGGTCTGTATCTATCACGCCGAGCAGTTGATCGCGTGGCATGCCCGCAGCTATGACCGGCATCAGGACATCGAACACCCGGATCACCCGAAGCCCTTGCTGGCAGAGCGCCGCAACGCCAATGCGCAGCGGCTGCTGTTGCGGTTCTTGACCTTTTGCCCTGCGGCGAGCGCGTATCACGCCAGCCTTCAGATGCTACAACCGAATTGGCGGAATCACGTCGCCAAGATTAATGCCTTGGCTGACATTTACGGCGATGCGCTCATTGGACGGGCGATTGAGGATGCGCTGGTGTTTGAGGCCTTTAATTGCGAGTACATCACCAATTTACTGGAATCCCGGGCGCGCGCACTGCCCGAGGCGAGTGCCTTGCAACTGACGCGACGGCAGGATTTGTTGGACATTGCGTTGGCGAAACCGGATCTATCACTCTATGAGGTTAAACGACATGAAAGCAAAGACGGTAAGAAATGAGTTGGGGGTAGCTGCTGTGCAGGCTGCGACCCCCGTGGCGCGCGCGACGGGGCGGGGGGCTTCGCTCGATACGGCGAGACTGAATGCGCAGTTGAAGGCGATGTATTTGACTTATGTGGCACAGAACTTTGAGGCGCTGGGGCAACAGGCGGCGCGCGAGCAGTCTTCACACGTGGATTATCTGGCGCAGTTGATCGATGGCGAGCATGGTCGTCGCGATGATCGCGGAACAGAACGGCGGGTGATGGCGGCGCGGTTTCCGGTGGTGAAGACCTTGGAGCAATTCGATTGGAGTTGGCCTGCGAGTGTTAATCAGATGCAGATTCGCCATTTGTTTCGACTGGGGTTTTTGAAGGATAAAGGCAATGTGATCTTTATCGGTACTGTCGGCTTGGGTAAAAGCCATCTCGCGACGGCGTTGGCGCATACGGCTTGTCTGGCTGGGCATTCAGCGCTGTTTACGACGGCCATCAACATCATTAATTCACTCGCCGCAGCGCAGGCCTCGGGTTCGATGAAGCGGGAGATGCAAAAATTCTTGAAGCCAGCCATTCTCGTGATCGATGAGCTGGGCTATCTGCCAATCGATAAGTTCGGCGCGGATTGTTTGTTCCAAATCGTCAGTGGTCGTTATGAGCAGCGTTCTACCGTCGTCACGTCCAATCGCGCGTTTCAGCAGTGGCCGGAAATCTTTAACAACGATAGTGCACTGACGGCGGCGTTGCTGGATCGCTTGTTGCACCACGCCGAGACGGTGCTGATCGAAGGCCGCAGTCATCGGATGAAGGATCAGATTGAGAATCTGAAGGCTTAGCCATTCTCGCCTAAACGCGCCAGCCGCCGCGCCTGCTTTGCAGGTGCGGCGGCTGGCGTATGGGCGTGCGTGAGGCACGCACGAGCGCAGGCAATATCGACGGCTCGCGACCACCGCAGACCACGCTTTGCGCCCCGCGTGAAACATTTCGTGTCGTCAGACCGCGAAACCACTTCCCAGCAGTACGCCTGTAAATTTCTCACCACGATTTGCGGAAAAAAACGTGTCAAAAGAGATGCTTTGACGTGGCACTTTCAAGTCGGCGATTTCGGGGCATATTCGGGGTGCCGCGCACACTGATTCGCAACGTGCAGAATTTAAGCAAATATAAAGGGGCATCCATTGCTTGATTCTGCACCGGTTTTGCCATAGGCCGTGTCAGTTCACCGTCCATTCGCTCAGATACCCAGTAGTTTGCCCGCCTTCTTTATCAGCGTGTGCTCGAATGCCGGCGCGAAGTCGATCAAATCACGAGGCTCCATGCCAACCGCTGGTGTCATCGCCACGTCGCGCCATTTTTGAATTGCCAAGACTACTTGCTCAAGGATTTGCAGGGCCAGGTCAGGTTTTATCCAGAAATAGTCAGCCATTCGAACCACTTCCTCAA
>CAZAGR010000267.1:0-4210 GCA_964484585.1 uncultured Propionivibrio sp.
GGACCTCAACCCCGATTGGGGTGACTCGTACGGTGTGCTCGAATTGTGCTGAGAGACTCCGATCCTTGGTCACAATCGTCCACCCGTCGGGGAGTTCGGATATTGCCGCCTTACCCGCATTGATCATCGGCTCGATAGTGAAGGTCATTCCGGTTTCCAATATTGGTCCATCAGTTGATTTTC
The DNA here is from genome assembly GCA_964484585.1 of uncultured Propionivibrio sp. Taxonomy (GTDB): domain Bacteria; phylum Pseudomonadota; class Gammaproteobacteria; order Burkholderiales; family Rhodocyclaceae; genus JADKHX01. Next base: position 184 of record CAZAGR010000267.1, read on the forward strand.
CGTAATGCAGGACTTGCGGTTCCTCGTGAAAGTTGCGCCCGATGCCGTGCCCACAAAATTCACGCACCACCGAGAACCCATTGTTTTCCGCATGCTTTTGAATTGCGGCGCCGATGGCGCCAAGGCGGACACCGGGTTTGACCTGGGCAATGCCCATCCACATGCACTCATGTGTGACTTTAATCAATCGACGAGCCAGGATGGAGGCGTCGCCAACGACAAAAGTCCGACTGGTGTCGCCATGCCAGCCGTCTTTGATGGTCGTAATGTCCAGATTTACAATGTCGCCCTTCTTGAGCGGTCTGTCGTTTGGGACCCCGTGGCAGACCTGATGATTGACCGACGCGCAGATCGATTTTGGGTAAGGCGTATAACCTGGCGGCGCATAGTTCAGTGGCGCAGGGATGCAGCCTTGTTCGTTCACCATGTAGTCATGACACAAGCGATCGAGTTCGGCGGTATTGACACCAGGCTGAACATAAGGGGTTATGAAGTCCAGGACTTCGCTGGCTAGGCGACACGCGATACGCAGAGCATCGATGTCAGCATCGGTTTTGATCGAAATGGCCATCGCGGGGAGGAAACGGGAGCTTGGGTGCGCCATTTTAGCGCTGTGGCCGTTGATATTGCGGTCATTCGTCCGCGAGACTTGATCGGTGCGCTATTCAACCGCTATAATTGTGCGCTTGTCCGGATTGGCCGGACAAAATCCGCACGCTCGGCGCCGATTGGGTGACCTCCTTTAACGATGAGGCAGCACGGCCGAGCGGAGGTTTAACCCATATCGGAGAGACTCTATGAGTACTACCATGCGTCAAATGCTGGAGGCCGGCGTGCATTTCGGCCACCAGACTCGTTTCTGGAATCCAAAAATGGCCCCGTATATTTTTGGCCATCGTAACAAAATTCACATTATCAATCTCGAAAAGACCCTGGCCAAGTATCAGGAAGCGATGAGCTTCGTGAAAAAAATGGCCGCTAAAAAGGGTACTGTCCTTTTCGTCGGCACCAAGCGTCAGGCTCGGGAAATCATCGCCGAAGAAGCGCAGCGCTGTGGTATGCCATATGTCGATGAGCGCTGGCTCGGCGGCATGATGACGAACTTTAAGACGCTTAAGTTGTCGGTGAAGCGCCTCAAGGATCTGGAGCAGATGAATGAGGACGGCAGCTGGGAAAAACTGTCTAAGAAAGAGGCGCTAACTCTGCAACGTGAGTTGGACAAGTTGCGAAAAGGAATTGGTGGCATCAAGGATCTGGGCGGCTTGCCGGATGCTATTTTCGTCATCGATGTCGGCTATCACAAAATTGCCATCACCGAAGCGGCCAAGCTTGGTGTTCCAGTGATTGGTGTTGTTGATACCAACCACTCGCCCGAAGGCATTAACTACATCATCCCCGGCAACGACGATTCATCCGGCGCTATTCGTCTGTATGCACGCGGTGTCGCTGACTCGATTCTCGAAGGCAAGAGCCAATCATTGACGGATCTGGTTGGCCATATCGCCAGTGACGATGAGTTTGTTGAGGTTGATGACGCTGTCGCCGAGTAATTCGGCAGTCGGCATCGGATAGATTTGGTCTGCCAAACGTTTGACGGACCAAATCTCTCGCTTTTAGGTAGTTGCAAGAACTTAATTGTTTTGGAGTCAAGCATGGCGGAAATTACCGCAGGTATGGTTAAAGAGTTGCGCGAGAAGACCGACGCGCCAATGATGGAATGCAAGAAGGCGTTGACCGAAGCGGGCGGCGACCTGGTTAAAGCGGAGGAAATTCTTCGCGTCAAGCTCGGCAACAAGGCGACCAAAGCTGCGTCGCGTGTCGCCGCCGAGGGTATTGTGGCGATCAACATCAGCGCTGACGGCAAAGTGGGCAGCATTATTGAAGTCAATAGTGAAACGGATTTTGTTGCCAAGAATGACGATTTTCTTCAATTGGCGGCGGATTGCGCACGTCTGGTGGGCGAGAAACACCCTGCCAACCTGTCGGCTCTGTCTGCTTTACCGCTAGGTGAAGGTACCGTTGAATCGACGCGCACGGCGCTGATTGGGAAAATTGGCGAAAACATGTCTTTGCGTCGCTTTGAGCGTATTGCCGCGAAGGGTCGGCTGGCTATGTATCTGCATGGCGGCTCCAAGATTGGTGTTCTGGTCGATGTGGTGGGCGGTGACGACGCTCTGGCCAAGGATTTGGCCATGCATGTAGCGGCTTCGAAGCCAAAATCGCTGGATGCCTCTGGGGTGTCGGCCGAATTGCTGGAAACTGAGCGTCGTATTGCGATTGAAAAAGCGCGCGAAGCAGGGAAGCCGGAAGCGATGCTTGAAAAGATTGCAGAAGGTACAGTTCAAAAATATCTAAAGGATGTGACTCTGCTTGGCCAGGTGTTCGTCAAGGCCGAGGATGGCAAGCAGACGATTGAGCAGCTGCTTAAAGCCAAGGGAGCATCAATCTCGAGTTTTTGTCTTTATGTGGTTGGTGAAGGTATCGAGAAGGTCGCCAACGATTTTGCTGCCGAGGTTGCTGCGCAAGCGGCTGCCGCTGCTGCTGCGCGTTAGAACCAACGCATTCGTATTTTGAAAAATCACCGATAAGCCCGCCATGCCATCGCCGAAATATCGCCGTATTCTTCTCAAGCTTTCCGGTGAAGCCCTGATGGGTGAAGATGCTTACGGCATTAATAGTGCGATGATTGGCGGTATTGTCGGTGAGATCAAAGTGATCGCCGAACTTGGCGTCGAAATCGGCGTGGTCATCGGCGGTGGCAATATTTTCCGCGGCGTGGCCGGCACGGCGACGGGTATGGATCGTGCCACGGCTGATTACATGGGAATGTTGGCGACCGTAATGAATGCGATGGCACTTTCCGATGCCATGCGTCAGGCAGGTGTCAATGCGCGTGTGCAGTCTGCGTTGGGAATCGAGCAGGTCGTCGAGCCTTATATTCGTGGCAAGGCAATTCGTTACCTCGAAGAGGGGAAGGTTGTTATCTTTGCAGCCGGAACCGGCAATCCTTTTTTTACAACGGATACGGCCGCTGCACTGAGAGGGTCCGAGATTGGCGCCGAGATCGTCTTGAAAGCGACCAAGGTTGATGGAATTTATTCTGCCGATCCGAAGAAAGATCCGAATGCAACTCGGTATGCGCGGATCAGTTTTGATGAGGCGATTAGCCGTAATCTGGCGGTTCTTGATGCAACCGCCTTTGCTTTGTGCCGAGACCAGAAGCTTCCAATCAATGTCTTTTCAATCTTCAAGCCGGGTGCGCTGCGCAGGGTCGTCATGGGTGAAGACGAGGGCACCATGGTTCATGTCTAGGAACGCGAGATGATTCCCGAACTGAAGCAAACCACAGAAACAAAAATGCAGAAGAGCCTGGATGCGCTCAAAGTGGATCTCGCCAAGATTCGCACCGGGCGAGCTCACACCGGCTTGCTCGATCATGTCCAGGTTGACTATTACGGCAGCCTCATTCCGATCAACCAGGTTGCTAATATCACGCTGCTGGACGCCCGCACGATTGGTGTTCAGCCGTGGGAAAAGCCGATGGTGGGGAAGGTCGACAAGGCTATCCGTGACAGTGATTTGGGGCTGAATCCGGCAACACAGGGCGATTTGATTCGTGTTCCAATGCCTACGCTGACTGAAGAGCGTCGCCGTGATTTGATCAAAGTGGTGAAGACTGAGGGTGAGGGCGCCAAGGTAGCGCTGCGGAATTTGCGTCGTGATGCCAACAGCCACCTAAAGGAAGCGCTGAAAAAGAAGGAAGTGTCTGAGGATGATGAGCGTCGTGCCCAGGATGACATTCAGAAACTGACAGATCGGTACGTGATTGAAGTCGATCGCCTTCTGGTTGAAAAAGAAAAAGAGTTGATGGCTATCTGACCCCGACCGGGTCGGGTTTTATCGCTGACCCGTAATTTTTCGGAGGCTGAAAATGTCGAAACGTCACACCAGCTCCACTCAGGCGATTCCATCCGTAGGCAACATGCCGCACCATGTTGCCATGATCATGGACGGCAACGGTCGTTGG
>CAZAGR010000268.1:0-4210 GCA_964484585.1 uncultured Propionivibrio sp.
GCCTGACCCTCTTCGCCTTTGTCAAAAATCACTTCGTCTGGCAAATAATCGCGCTCATGCAAGAGGCCATCAACAATGCGCAACTCACGCTGCTTCAGTTTGGCAAACAGAGTCACCGCATGCAGACTTTCGAGGCGGCGTGACGACTTGATATTTCCAAATAACTTGACCACGGCTTACATCCTCACGATGAAAATAAATGCGCCACCAATTTGCAACGCATTTGCCACTAATCCGCCGCAAAAATCAGGACCACCGCTTCCGCAGCGATTCCCTCGCCGCGGCCCACAAAACCAAGCCGTTCTGATGTCTTGGCCTTGATATTCACATTGGCAATATCGATGTCCAGATCAAGCGCGATGTTAGCGCGCATCGACGAAACGTACGGAGCGATGCGCGGTGCCTGCGCGACGATGGTCGCATCGACGTTGCCGACTTGCCAACCCGCAACCTGAACCGCCCCGCATGCGGCACGCAAAAGTGCCCGGCTATCGGCATCCTGCCAACGGACATCGGTGTCAGGAAACATGCCGCCGATGTCGCCGAGCGCAGCGGCGCCAAGCAAAGCATCGGTAATCGCATGCAACAAGGCATCAGCATCAGAATGCCCGAGCAAACCCTGGTGGTACGGAATCCGGACGCCGCCCAGAATCAGCGGCCTTCCCGACACCAATGCATGTACATCAGAGCCCTGCCCGATCCGGAAAGGGGCTTTCATGTCATCGAGCGATGCCGCAAAATCAGTTCGGCCAGAACAAGATCGCGCGGATAAGTTACCTTCAGATTTGTTGCATCCGCTTCCACAAGGCGGGGGCGCAAGCCTAGCGCCTCAATTGCACTCGCTTCATCGGTCACGTTGGGGGCGAAATCGAGTGCCTCCTGCAACAGCCGATGACGGAACATTTGTGGGGTCTGCGCCTGCCAGAGCCCCTCGCGCGGCTCCGTTGAAGAGCTGCGGGCAAACTTTCGGCGCTCAGGATCATGTTCATTGGAACGCTTGAGCGTATCGGCCACAGGGATGGCCAATAATCCTCCCGCGTCATCTGCATCGTTGCCAACGGCCGCAATCAGCGCTTCAATCTGAGCAACGGTCACACAGGGACGCGCCGCATCATGAACAAGCACCCAGTCATCTGCGGCGATATCCGCCGACGCGTCACGCAATCCATTTCTCACGGTTTGCGCACGGGTTGCTCCGCCACAACGGAGTACTGTCAGTTTCGCTCCCAACGCCGCCATCTCTGCGTGTGGCCACAGTTGATCATCCTCCGCAAGCACGACATAGACACCCTTCAGGGCATCAATCGAGCACAGCGTCGATAACGCGTGCCAGATCAGGGAGTGCCCCAGCAAGGACAGATATTGTTTGGGCATCGACTCGCCCGGCCGCGAGTTCATGCGCGAACCGCTGCCAGCAGCGGGAACCAAAGCATAGTAGGCCATGCAGGGATTCTATCCAATCGAAGCAGGATTCAGAATGTATTCCGCCAGCTTGCTGCCATTACCGCTGATATTGCCACCGCGATTATCACCACGATTACCGCCGAGATTACTTCCGTATTGGACCGGCAACGAAGTACATATCAATTTGCCCCTTGCCCTTCGCATCGACTTTACCCCGGTACTCGCAAGCAAACTCGGAGCGGACCAGATCATAGGTATATGCAGAAATATTGACGCGCCCGACTTCGCCGGAACTTTCCATACGTGAAGCAACGTTGACCGTATCACCCCAGATGTCAAAGGTGTATTTGCGTTTGCCGACCACGCCGGAAACAACCGGGCCCGAATGAATGCCAACGCGCAAAGCCCACTTGAAAGTAGCAGCCTGATTACGCTTTTCAAGATACTCCGCCATCCGCAGTCCGGCGCGAACACAGCGCTGCGCATGGTCTTCGCACGATTTTGGCACACCGGCGACCGCCATGAACGCATCGCCGATGGTCTTGATTTTTTCGACGCCCAGCTCATCACAAATATCGTCGAAGGCTGCAAAAATCTCATTGAGTTCAGCAACCATACGGGCAGCGGGCATGGTCGCCGATGTTTGTGTAAAGCCACTGAAATCGGTGAACAGGATCGAGACGGACTCATGCCGGACCGGACGAACCTGGCCTGTTTGCGAAAGTTCGGCAGCCACTTCAAGTGGCAGGATGTTGTGCAACAACTCCCGCGCGCGCTCTCTCTTTTGCTCGATCAACCGGCTCTGCTGACGCAACCCGTCTGCCACGGCCTTTAGCGCAAGCTGGTTACGCACCCTCGCCAACACAATCGGTGGACTGATCGGCTTCATCAGATAATCAGCCGCCCCCACTGCAAGACCCGCTTCTTCGTCGCTCACTTCTTGCATCGCAGTGACAAACAGCACCGGAATATCCTTGCTCACCGGGTGAGCCTTCAGTTGCCGGCAGACCTCGTAGCCGTCCATTTCCGGCATCATGATGTCGAGCAAAATCAGATCGGGCGGAGTAGTCGTTGCAATTTTCAGTGCGCGCGCAGCACTGGGTGCAAATTTGACAATGTATTGCCCCTCAAGAAGGTCGCTCATCAGCGACAAATTTGCCGGCGCGTCATCTACGACCAGAATCGTCGGTCGCTGCGGGATGATGCCCGAATCCATCATCCCATCAACCCTGCTTCCCTTTAGCCATTGCATCCTGCAGCACAGAAAGCGCCCGTTCGCAATCGAACTGATTGACAGCGGTTTGTATCTCGAAAAAATGCTGGGGGAAGGCGGCCTTGAGCAAGCTCGCGTTTTCGCTGACCAGACGCTCCGCATTCCCATCGCTGGCGAGTAGCTCGCTCAACTGCTGGCAAACTGCCTCAAGCACCTTGATATCGACTGTCTGCGGCGCTGCAATGCTTTCAACAGCCGGCAATGCATTGACGATCGCCTGTATCTGTTGGGCCAAGCCCGCTTCCAATTTCTCGAGCAACGCCGGCAGCTCAATTTCGTCCCCGGCGCGCAGCGCCTTGTCCACGTCCTGAGCAGCATTCTGCAAACCCGGGGCTGCAATATTTCCGGCCAGGCCCTTCAGCGTATGCGCCAAACGTTTGGCGGTCTCCTCATCCTTGACGGCAAGGGCACGACGAATCTCTGTCACCGTACTTGCCTGCGAACTGGCAAAGCCCCGCAGCAAGGAAATATAGCGAGATTGTTTGCCCAGCACCCGGCGTAGGCCGACAGCCTTATCCAAGCCTGGAATGTCGGGAAGCACAACTTCTTCCGGTGGAGACGCTTCGACTGCCGGCTTGGCCTCCGGCGCTGGTTCGTCGAGTAAATCATCGGGCGCAGCAGTCACATCGCTGACTCGAGGCTTGATCCAGCGCAACAGCATGCGAAACAGCTGATCCGGGTCAACCGGCTTGGCAAGGAAATCATCCATCCCGGCAGCGCGGCATGCTTCCTGATCCTCCAACATGGCATTGGCGGTCATGGCAACAATCGGAATTGAAGCGCCGACTTTTCCGGCCTTGATCGCCTTGGTCGCTTGCAAGCCATCCATTTCCGGCATTTGCATGTCCATCAAAATCAAGTCATAAGGTTTAAGCGTGGACTGTTTGCGCACCATCTCGCAGGCAATTCGTCCATCGTCGGCAATATCAACGACCATTCCGGCATCACGCAAGATCTCGCTGGCAACCTGCTGGTTCAGCGCATTGTCCTCTGCCAGCAAGATGCGACCGCCGCGGATGATGGCCAGCATCTTCATATCCACCGATCCCGTTTCGCCATCGCCCTCGCGCTCGCTCGGATCCACACCGTGCATCAGGTCAACAATGGCGTCCAGCAAGCGCGATGGCGCTACAGGTTTGCTCAAAACCACAGAAATGCCCGCCTCGGCGGCGGCCTCAGCGACGCCTTCACGACCGTACGCAGTGAGCATGAGCAGCTTGGGCATGCGCTCAAGTGTCAGGGTGCGCAGACGCATTGCGGTCTCGACGCCATCGAGATCGGGCATTTTCCAATCGAGGACGACCATGTCAAAGGGAGTTTTTCCTGCGTCGGCGGCCTTGACTTTCTCTAGCGCAATCAAACCACCCTCAGCCTGATCGACTTTAAAGTTCATGCTGATGAGGGTGTCGCATAGCACCTTCCGCGCACTATCCAAATCGTCCACGACCAGAACCCGCCGGTCATAAAGATCGGCGTGCGGCCGCAGTTCGCGCTGCTTATCGGAGCCCAGCGCAAGCCGCGCGGTAAACCAGA
>CAZAGR010000269.1:0-4204 GCA_964484585.1 uncultured Propionivibrio sp.
AAGTTACTCGCTAGTACCTGAAACTAGTGCGTCTACCAATTCCGCCACCTGGGCAGGTGTCAAATCATCAAATCAGCGAGGCGCGGATTCTAATGGAAACCCCAAAATTGTCAAACAAATCATCTAAATCCAAGGCTCACTCCTCGAGCATTCGTCGCGCCGATCCGCATTTCGAGCGCGAGCGCGAGAAGTATGACGACCCGCTGCCAAGCCGCGAATACATTCTGGAGATCCTGTCCGCGCAGGGCGTTCCATTGGAGTTTCCACGGATGTGCGAACTGCTCGATATTCGCGATTTTGAACATGAGACATTTCAGCGTCGCTTGGGTGCCATGGCGCGCGATGGTCAAATTATGCAGAACCGGCGCGACGCGTGGTTAGTGCCCGACAAGGCGGATTTGATTCGCGGTCGCATCGAGGGGCATCCCGACGGGTATGGTTTTTTAGTGCCTGACGAGACAGGTAGCGACCTGTTTTTGTCGGCGAAGGAAATGGCTAAAGTTTTGCACGGTGATCGTGCGATTGCGCGTGTCATCGGCGTCGATCGAAAGGGGCGACCGGAAGGCAAGTTGGTCGAGGTGATTGAGCGCGCCAATACGCGCCTGGTGGGTCGAGTTTTTCAGGAGCATGGCATCTGGTTCGTGGTGGCCGAGAACAAACGGATCAGTCAGGACATTCTATTGGCGCCCTATGAAAAGAAGAACGCCAAACAGCCGCGCCCCGAGGCGGGGCAAGTGGTGATGGTGGAGTTGCTTGAACAACCCAGCAAGCAGTCGCAGCCGATCGGGCGAGTGATTGAAGTGCTGGGTAACTATGCCGATCCGGGCATGGAGATCGAGATCGCCTTGCGCAAACATGAACTGCCACATGAGTTTTCGAAAGAAGCGCTTGCGGAAACGAAGAAGTTGCCGGATGTGGTGCGCAAGACTGACTGGAAGGGGCGCGAGGACATTACAAAGCTTCCGCTGGTGACTATCGACGGAGAGACTGCGCGGGATTTTGATGATGCCGTGTATTGCGAACGCCAGGGTAAAGGGTATCGGCTGATTGTCGCCATCGCTGACGTGTCGCATTACGTCGTCGCGGAAGGCGCCCTGGATCAGGATGCCTATGACCGCGGCACGTCGGTTTATTTTCCGCGGCGGGTGATCCCGATGCTGCCGGAAAAAATATCCAACGGACTGTGCTCATTGAATCCGGATCTTGAGCGTCTGTGCATGGTCTGCGACATGTCCATCTCGGGCACCGGCGTGATCAGTCGCTATCGCTTTTATCCGGCCGTGATGTTCTCGCATGCGCGCTTGACCTATACCGACGTTGCTGCGGCACTTTATGAAAAGGATAAGTCGACGCGCGAGCGGTTGTCGGCGTTGCTGCCGCATCTGGAATCGCTGGATGCCTTGTTTCGAGTGTTGTTGAAGGCGAGGGAACTTCGCGGCGCGATCGATTTTGAGACACTCGAGACGCGAATGAGCTTTGATGGCAATGGCAAGATCTCCAGCATCGACCCATATCAACGCAACGACGCGCATCGATTGATCGAGGAGTGTATGCTGGCCGCGAATGTGTGCGCGTCGGAGTATCTTCACGAATGTGAACATCCGGTTCTCTACCGCGTTCACGAAGGGCCGACCCCCGAGCGATTGGTCAAGTTGCGCGATTTTCTGGGCACGTTCGGCTTGCAACTCGGCGGCGGCGATGCGCCGACAGCCAAGGATTACGCGGCCTTGTTGGCACGTCTCGCTGATCGCCCTGACAAACAGTTGTTGCAGATGGTGATGTTGCGCTCGTTACGGCAAGCCGTTTATAGCCCCGACAACGTCGGCCATTTTGGCTTGTCGTATGAAAGTTACACCCATTTCACGTCGCCGATTCGACGTTATCCGGACTTGTTGGTTCACCGTGCCATAAAGTCGGCGCTGGCGGGACGGCGCTATGAGCCGCCAGGCGGCGAAAACGCGTGGGATGAAATCGGTATCCACTGCTCGATGACCGAGCGGCGTGCGGATGAGGCGACCCGCGATGTCGAGGCGTGGCTCAAGTGCTTCTATATGCGCGATCGTATCGGCGAAGAGTTCACCGGCAGCATTTCCGCTGTCGTGCCGTTCGGTATTTTTGTGGCGCTCGATGATGTGTTTGTCGAAGGCTTGGTCCATGTTTCTGAGCTGGGGCATGACTATTTTCACTTTGATGAGAAGGCGCATGCCATGGTGGGCGAGCGCACCGGGCGCCGCTTTCGGCTATCCGATCGGGTCAGCGTGCAACTGGTGCGTGCTGATCTGGAAACGAACAAGATCGACTTTCGGCTGGTGGATAGCGGTTCGCCGTCGGCGGGGATCACTTTGCCAGTTCGCGGACGCTTCGAATCGGCTAAGGGCGGCAAGTCGGGAGACAAGTCGGGCGGTAAAGCAAGTGCCGCTACAGGCAAGTCAAAATTGAAGACAACCCGCCGCTGAATACCGTAAAATCAAAAAGCCTATCTTGGATTAATCGAAAAGTGAAACGAGGTCGCAATGTTTAATGGTTTGCTCGATCTATCCTGGTGGGGATATGTGCTGGTGACGCTGGGCCTGACTCACATCACCATTGCCTCGGTGACGATTTTTCTGCATCGGCACCAGGCGCATCGCGCGCTTGAGCTTGGTCCGGTACCCAGCCATTTTTTCAGGCTGTGGCTCTGGCTGACGACCGGGATGGTGACCAAGGAATGGGCGGCCATTCATCGCAAACATCACGCCAAATGTGAAACGGTTGATGATCCGCATAGCCCGCAGATATTGGGCATCAATCGGGTTTTGTGGGGCGGCGTGTTCTTGTATGTCAAGGAATCACGCAACAAAGACACGATGGCGCGCTATGGTCAGGGTACGCCCGACGACTGGATGGAGCGCAAGGTGTATTCGGCGAACCCAAAGTCCGGCATCCTGATCGCCTTGGCCGTGGACATGCTCGTATTTGGGGTATTTCCCGGATTTATCATCTGGGGCCTGCAGATGATCTGGATACCGTTCTGGGCGGCTGGCGTAATCAATGGGATCGGCCACTTCTGGGGATACCGTAACTTCGCCAATGCCGACGCCTCGCGAAATATTTTCCCGTTGGGAGTATTTATCGGCGGCGAGGAACTGCACAACAATCATCACACGTTCGCAACATCGGCCAAGCTGTCCAACAAGTGGTATGAGTTTGATATCGGCTGGATGTATATCCGCGTCCTGGAAATACTGAAAATGGCCAAAGTAAAGAAAATTGCGCCGAGGCCTAAGTTTGCTGGTGTCCGCCCGGCCATCGATCTGGATACTTTGCAGGCCGTCATTACGCATCGTTATGATGTGCTGGCAAGATATTTGTTGTCAATGCGTCAGGTGGCTACAGAGGAATTTGCACGTCTCAAGCTCAATGCGCGTGAGGGAAAACAGTTCAAGCGTTTGCTCGGACAGGATGTGGCTGCGTTGTCCCCGGCTGCGCGCGACAAACTGATACCGCTGTTTGCCAAGAGTGAGCGGCTCGACAAGCTGGTTGCTATGCGCACCGAGCTGGAGGCGCTGTGGGCGCGCTCCAGCGCTTCGCACGAGCAGTTGGTAAAGCAGTTGCAGGATTGGATTGCTCGCGCCGAGGCGAGCGGAATCCGTCAGCTCGAAGAGTTCTCAATCAATCTGAGGCGATACGCTGTGTAGTGCCTGGCGATTTAGCCAACAAGATTCAGCCAACAAAAAACCCGCCGAAATTACTGGCGGGTTTTTTGTTGGGGCCGAAGTAACTTCAGCAACTTCAGCGTTACTTTACTTCAGCTTAACTTCCTTGTAGGCGACGTGTTTGCGTGCCTTCGGATCATATTTCATGAATTCCAGCTTGCCCGGTGTCGTCTTTTTGTTCTTCGACGTGGTGTAGAAGTGCCCGGTTCCGGCTGTTGATTCCAGTTTGATTTTTTCGCGTCCGCCTTTGGCCATGATCTTCTCCTGATTTAGACGTGCTCGCCGCGCTCGCGCAGCTCTGTGAGGACAACGTCAATGCCCTTCTTGTCAATAGTACGCAAGCCGGCGTTCGAAACGCGCAGGCTCACCCAACGGTTTTCATTTTCAACCCAGAACCTGCGATTGTGCAGATTCGGCAGAAAGCGACGCTTGGTCTTGTTATTAGCGTGCGAAACGTGATTTCCGACCATCGGGGATTTCCCCGTAACTTGGCAAACGCGGGACATGCT
>CAZAGR010000270.1:0-4173 GCA_964484585.1 uncultured Propionivibrio sp.
GCATCAAAAACCGGCTGCACATCATCCGGCGAACTGGCAATAACCTTCAATATTTCGGCAGTGGCCGTCTGACGCTCCAGCGCGTCTCTGGTTTCATTGAACAGCCGCACGTTCTCGATAGCGATGACCGCCTGATTGCAGAACGATTCGCCAAGCGCAATCTCTTTTTCGCTGAACGGGCCCGCCTTGACACGCAGCAACACAAGTACGCCAATGCTATCCCCCGTACGCATCAATGGCAGCATCAGCGCCGACTCGCAGCAAAACTCGGCGCGGATTTCCCGTTCGCGCTCAGGCAGTTCGATCGCCGACCAGTCCGGCAGGTGCAACATCGTTTTGCTGGCGATCACCCGTGACGGAAAATCGATAGCGGGATCGACTGGGCAATCACGCCCTATGCCTGACATTCGCCTACCATCGGTGGTCGCCCATGCCATGGTGCGATAGGTCTGGCCGTCGCTGTGCAACACCACGGCACGAACGCAATTCAGCAGCCGCAGCGCGGTGTCGACAATCGCCTCGAACACCGGCTGTACGTCGGTCGGCGAACTGGCAATGACTTTCAGTATTTCGGCAGTTGCCGTCTGCCGTGCCAACGCATCCTGAGTCTCGTTAAACAGGCGCGCATTCTGGATGGCAACGACGGCCTGATCGGCAAAGGTCTGCAGTAAGGAAATTTCCTTGTCGCTGAAAGGCGTTGGGGGCTGACGCATGACACAGATCGAACCGATACCGTGGTCTTCCCAAAGCATTGGCGCATAAACCTGTGAAACATTGCCGAGACGTTCAAGGCGATCCCGTGCGAATTGCGGCAAATTCGGCATTGCAGCCATGTTGGGGATATGCACGGCACGACGTTGCCGAATCGCCCGCTCGGTAACACTCCCGGCCAACGGCGTTTCGTTGTAACCGACATCGGCAGCAAGCGTACCGCGCCCGGCTGCCGAGCGGACGATGTCATCGTCCCCAACGAGAAAGATAGCCAGCTGATTGGTTCCGAAAAGTCTCTCGCAACTGTCCAGAATTTTTCCAAACACCGGCGATGTGTCGGTCATCGAGCCGCTGATGACCTGCAGAACATCGGCTGTCGCTGTCTGCCGCTCCAGTGCTTCCTTGGTTTCGTTGAACAAACGCACGTTTTCAACCGCAATGACAGCCTGATCGGCAAATGTCTTGAGCAGCTGAACGTGATGCTCCGAGGTTTCGCCGGGTTCCGGCCAGGCCATAACGAATGCACCGATGGGTTCTCCATCGCGCAGCATCGGCACGCCCAGCATGCGGCGCCAACCACCCGCTGCCGCCGACTCATGACTGTATTCGCTGTCGGCATGGGTATCGGTAATGTGCTCCACAGCTTTGCTCAGGATCGTTCGGCCGCTCAGCCGTGACCGATTGGGCACCATCGGGTAGGCCTTGCTTTCCTCGGCAATCGCTTCCACCGACCAATTGTGCGTTGCATCCAGGTACACGAGTTCACCGTCAAAGCGAAAGATCGCGGAGAGTTGACTGTCGCAGAGTCGGTCGGCGTTACTGAGTATGGTTTCAAAAACCGGTGTAACGCTAGACGGCGACTGGCTGATGACGCGAAGAATCTCGCTGGTTGCCGTCTGGCGCTCCAGCGAATTCTTGGTTTCCTCCAGCAGGCGCACATTTTCCAGCGCCACACCCATGCTGGCGGCGATGGTGGTCAGAAGGCGAACTTCGGCGTCACCATAAGCGTCTTCACGCTCGTGATCTTCCATGTCGATGGTGCCAAGCACCCGATCACTACCGATGATTGGTACACGAATAACGGAAAGCGGCTGATCCGTACCCGGAACGACGGTACCGCCGGCGGCAAGCATGTCAGCCACGGAGGTGTAAATCACGGCCTGGCGCGTGTTCACGATTTGCTCCCACATACCGTCAGGCGAAGGTCGCTCCGGTGGCAGAGAGAGGCGTTGACCGTGTTCATAGTTGTAGAGTCGATAAACCAGATCGGCATTGGCGTCATACCAGCTAATTCCCAAGTCATTGCTATGCAAGACTTCGCGCAGCTTGTCGCCCACTAGATCAACAATGGTCTGAAAATCCAACGATGCCGCTATACCCTGCTGGATGCTGTTGATCACCGCTAATTCATTGGCGCGCTGTTCCAGCTGCGCCGTGCGCTCGGCCACTTTGGCTTCCAGCTCGCGCTCGGACTGTTGCAAGCGTTTTACCAGCGCGTCCTGCGCCTCGGATTTGAGGACGGCGTAGGCGAGGCCAATGATAGAAAGCGCTATTACGGCAGAATTGAGGTTTTGAAACAGCTCATTTGATCCGAAATAGCCCGTATCAAGCAGGAAAAAAGTCACATACATTGGAACCATTGACATAGCGACCCAGACGACGCGCTGCCGCATATCACCGGTGGTGTGACGATAGGAATTGGCAAGCACCGCAAACGAAAGCGCTACGGACACTGCTGTCATGAAAAGGTTGAGTTGCGCAATTACCCGAATGGGTAAGGAAGGGTAGCCCACGTCGAACAATACTTTGCAACTTAAATAAAAACCAACCAACGTCAGATATATCGGCCAAATTCGAATTGACCACGATGGACGCCGAGACAGATCGTCATGCGGGAAAAGCATGCAAAAGCGCACGAATGTCACATAGGAAATAGTAATGGTGAATGGATTTACTACCGTGGAAAGAAAAGACTGAATAGTCCCGCCGGGTATCAGAAAAATGAAATTGTCTCCGGCAATCATCAACAGGGTTAACGCCAACATCCGCGCAGAAGGGCTTTCGGGCCTGCGTAGGCCAATCAGGATGGCCAAGGCTAGCGATAGCGCCGGATACGCCAACCAAAACACATACGCTATTGCAAGACGATCGAGGCTTTCCTTTGCAACGGATTGAATAACGACATGCCGCGACTGGCCACCAGTTACAAGCGTCATCCCCACCGACTCGCCGACACCGAGTGTGCGACCTCGGTCTCCGTGGAAATCGAACATCACGCCGTCGCCGAGCTTCGCACCTTGCAAAATGGCCGGAGCATCGGGTGCAAATTCCTTGATAGGATAAATTGGCCCTGGCAACGCCGGATCAAATTTCATCCCCAGCGTGCCTGAATTCTCAAGTATCAGCAAGCGCTCCCAATAACTGAACGCCCATATGTCCAGCGCGCCGAAGTACAAGCCGAACGACAACACGAGCACTTTCCACTGCGCGACAGTGAGCTTGAAGCGGTTCATCGTGTTCCTTTAGCGGCTACCGCGGCGTTTGGCCATAAAAAAAGCTCCACATAAAAAGTCGGCGCTGGCGACGCGGCGCAGGAATCGCCGCGAATGTTCATTTACCATTTTCCAAAGGCACTTGCCGGCAACAGCAATCGCGTCGGTTGCCCCGGCAGCGGTTGAAAACCAAAATACGAATAAAAACTTGCCGCCTGCGCATCTTTCGCCTCGACCACGATACCTGCGACGGCCAGTATCGTGCTGGCACGGGCAACTTTTTGGCAGGCGTCGGCTAGCAGAATCGAGCCCAAACCTTTTCCCTGAAAATCAGAATCGACCGCCAGACGTCCGATTCTGGCAACCGGCACAGGATAGCGCGGCAGGGTCTTTGCGAGCGATTCGGGTAACTCGGTGCAGCCGACACTGCCCGCACTTAGCGTAAAAAATCCTGCAAGCCGCCTGCCGTCTGACTCTGGAGTGGCAACAAACACTCGCGCTACATTGCGCCGGATGTCTTGCGTCGCATAGCGGCGAAGGTAGTCATCAAGCGGCGCCTGGCCACAATGAAATGCAGCGGAGTCAAGCTCGTTGTCGT
Organism: uncultured Propionivibrio sp.; assembly: GCA_964484585.1. Lineage (GTDB taxonomy): Bacteria > Pseudomonadota > Gammaproteobacteria > Burkholderiales > Rhodocyclaceae > JADKHX01. The sequence goes on from CAZAGR010000270.1 coordinate 3,802, forward strand.
GGACCCGAATGCGATAGCGGCTCAAGGTGCTACTTGCTCGGAATGCCGATTCTTCGCACGAATAAGGGCTTCGTTGGCCGGGTCAGGAGTATCGAGTGCCGCCAGAAATGCCTGGAAGTCGTTGGGCGCCAGCGTGATGGACTCATTGTGCTGAATGACCTTTTCGGCTGAAAGCAGCGCGTTGGTGAGCACGAATTCAGATACGCTGACATGCTGGAAACTTGCCGCCTTGTCGAGCAGCTCGCGGGCATGCACATTGCATCGAATATTTAGGCGCGTTTCCTTCACGGTCGAGTTTGAACTGGTTTTCATACCTGCCTCACGCTAAAGAAAACGGGATTGTGCGCCGTTTGTGAGTACATAACAAGCACC
>CAZAGR010000271.1:0-1671 GCA_964484585.1 uncultured Propionivibrio sp.
GCGAAGTACCCAGTGAAGATCGCGAGTACATGGACCCACTGCCGCCCATGCTCAATTTGGCGTGGCCTTTGATCACGTTTATCGAGTACCACTTCACCTGCCGCTTTCCGCCCGACTGGCTGGAGAGAACGCACAAACGACTTCAGGAAACCGGTGTCGGCTACTTGATGTCAGCCGAGCAGTTCTACGCCGTTCGTATTTTTGCGGCGCTGGTCACCGTTTTGATGGGCTGTGTTCTGCTCGCGGCAATCGACTCTCTGGATATCACTGCCATCATCATGCTGGCTCTGGGTGGCTTTTTCTTCCCCACCATCTGGTTGCGCGACGTGCGTGCCCGCCGACAAAAAGATGTACTGAGAGCATTGCCGGTGTATCTCGACTTCATCACCATGGCGGTCGAAGCCGGATTGAATCTGAATGGCGCGCTGAATCAGGCCATGGACAAGGGACCACCCGGCCCCCTGCGCAACGAGTTCTACATGGTAGTGCGCGACCTGCGTGCCGGCGTACCACGCGCCGATGCACTGCGCCGTATGGAAAAACGTCTCGACATGGAAGAGATCACCAGTTTTGTCGGTACCGTCATTCAAGCTGAAAAAATGGGCGCTCGCCTGGGTACTGCTTTACGCGTCCAAGCCTTGCAGCGACGCACCGAGCGCTTCCAGCGTGCGGAAAAACTGGCCATGGAGGCGCCGGTAAAGTTGATCCTGCCGCTGATTGTCTTCATCTTTCCCGTAACATTCATTGTGCTCGCCTTCCCGATTGCGATGAAGTTCCTCATGGAAGGCATGATGTGAGGACGGGCGCGATCTATCGCGCCGGCAGCAACGAATGCCTGATACCCAAGGTTCAAAAAACCAACAGCACGTGGGAACGCATGCGCGGCCTGCTCGGCAGACCACCATTGGCAGTCGACGAAGGCTTGCTGATTTCACCCTGCCCTTCGGTGCATACCTTCGGCATGCGTTATTCACTCGATCTGATCTTTCTTGCTGCCGACGGACGCGTGGTGAAACTGGTCCGTGGCCTCGCTCCTTGGCGTATGACGGGCTGCGCGACAGCGCAGACCACCATCGAACTCGCGCCCGGCAGCATCGAACGCAGTGGGATCAGCCTCGTCGATCAGCTCGAATGGCGCAGCAACTAAGCGCAACCATGACTCGGATTGCACGACAAACTCTGCCCTCATTAGCCTGCGCATATCTGCTTTCCGCTTGCAGCGCAATGAATCTCGGTCACGAGATGAACCCTTATCAGATGCAGCAGACTGCCCTGAACGCTTATGAAACGGGAAGTGACGCGGAAGCCGAAAGTCTGTATCTCGGCTTGATCCGGATGACTCCCAACGACCCGGAACACCTGTTACGGCTCGGCAACCTGTACGCCCGCTCGAATCGCGCCGACCGCGCGGCAGAAACCTACACTCAAGCGCTCTTATTGAACCCGAACGATAGCCGGCTCTGGTACAACCTGAGCATCATCCGCCAGCGTCAGGGACACGCGGCACTCATCCAAGCACATATGCTCATGACGACCGACGATCCGCTGCGGGTCAAGTCGGCGAACCTGTCCGCCTGTTTGGCACCGGCCAATGAGGCCGGCGTTACCGCCGGCGAGGGTGCGCGCTGACATGGATGCACGAAGCGCAATTCGCCAAACCGGCCAGACCGG
>CAZAGR010000271.1:1771-4151 GCA_964484585.1 uncultured Propionivibrio sp.
CAGACCGGTCAGGCAACGATTGAATATCTTTATGTGATTCCTATTCTTCTCATCATTCTGCTGGCGAGCCTGCAATTTATCTTCATCTATGAGGCCAAGCAGACGCTCAACTATGCGACCTTCGTGGGTGCCCGCGCCGGCGCTCTCAAGAACGGCAAGATGGCGGCGATCCAGGACGGGCTTGCTGCCGGGTTGGCGCCTCTTTTCACACATAACACCGATCAGAAAGCACTCAAGGATGCCCGCAGACTGGCTAGGGACGAACTTGCCAACAACAAACTGGCGTTGATCACGATTGTCAATCCGAATGCAGCCGCCTTTACCGATTTCGGCGCTAGCGGAGAAATTCCAAACGACAATCTGATGTATCGAAGCACGGATCCCGGAGGCAGCGGGATGAACGTGCAGGATGCCAACCTGCTCAAAGTTCGGGTTATCTATTGTGTGCGCCTGGTCGTACCAATCGTCAACCGGATGATTTTCAGTTACGCCGTGTCGCCAGCGCCGACTCCTGCAAAGATCGATAGCTATACAAGCGGTGGTATCGCGGCGTCAGAAATGCTCGCCGTCGCCCCGGCTGCGGGGGCCGATGGCTTGTGTGTGAATTCGGATTCAAATCCCACGACCAATCCGTATCCCTATCGCATTCCTGTGAGTTCCGAAGCCGTCGTGCGCATGCAATCGGCCTTCCAGAACCCGGCAGGCACGGGAGCAACCGCATGGAGCGCGCCGTGAGCGACGGCGGCGCCCTGCTCTCTCCCTCAGCCGTCCATGGCCAGGCACTGAAGGCACAGAGGCGCCAAGACACACAGCGTTTTTTTTCATTGTCCGACCGCATTGGCCGCCTGCGTTACTTTGGCTATACGTTGATCGCTATGGTCGCGTGCGGCTTCGTGCTGGTCGCCATTTATCTGCTTGCGCTCTTACTTCCCGCGCCCATGGGCAAGCTTATCGCCGACAGCAGCTTCATTCTGGTAAAAAACGTTGTCGTTCCCATGATCGTCTTCATCATGAGCATCCGCCGCTTGCATGATCTTGACGCCAGCGGCTGGTGGACCTTGACGATACTGATTCCCTTTGTCACCTTGATCCTGTTGGCATGGCCGGGGCAGCGTGAAACCAACCGTTTCGGCCCGCCGCCGCCGCCCAACCCGAGCGGCCTGATCATGGCGACATTGATTCTGCCGATGGCCGTGCTGAGCCTGTATTTCTACATGGTCAAGATCAACGCTAATATGAAAAATGAAACTGCCGTCGCTACACCACCGGCGGTATCGAGCAAATCCGTACCAGTGCCGTTGCGCAGTTACGACACCGAAAAATAACGACTCATCGGCAAGCCGGAAAGCTTGCCGGCTACCGCTGCCTATGTTTGGCCGCGGTTAGTCTCTGACAAACAGAGTCACCAAGGGCTGGTCGCCCCGCTGACGGCTCCAATGACCATGGACAGCTGGATCAAAGGTCGCACCTGCTGGGAGAACATCGGCCGAGTAAAAGTGATCGCCGGGACCGAAAATTCGGCTACTGCCATCTTGCAGGCCGATCTCAATTTCACCTTTCAGCACGAACAACCACTGCGTCTCGGTCGTGCAGTGAAACGCACTGCGGAAGCCAACCGGGCTTTCGCGAATAACGCACGCGCTTGTTGGCAGCGAGCTTGATAACCTCGCCTGCGGCGTGCCCTGATCCAGCGCAATAGTCTCCTCGCGAAATCTGGCGCGACCGTCGCTCGCGGTGTACAGGATAACGTTAACAAATCCGCTCACGATTTCTGGCAACTCAAGGTGAGGGAACTGTACGCACGGCATCGGCCATCTCGTTGGCGATACGCGCCACAGCACGACTGTGGGCTGCTGCCACGGCCTCGTAGCCGCCGCTTGCAAGGGGCTCGCGGACCAAAGTGCGCTGACTTGAAAGCATCTTGCCGCCACTCTCAGAGAGCATCCAAACCGCGTCGACCACAATTTCGGCGCCGGGTCGAGACTCAAAACGCACGACCTCCACACCAATACGCAGGTAAGAACCGGGGGGGACGTTCAAACCCAGTGGTAAAACGTGTGGGTTGCCCAATACAAGGGCCAGGTGACCGGCCAGCGCACTCGCCAATTCGACCTTCAAGGGCTGGGCCCAACGCACACCATCGACGGGTTCGATACGATTCGGGCCACTGGCAAGCACCAGTTGCGGCCGGTCAACCAACTCCGGCACGCTGACAGGGCCAACCACTACCGCGGCTTGTATGGCAGTATTGCCTCGCGTTGCCACAAACGCTGGCGCGTCAAGCGTCAAATAAACCGGTTTGGGCGAACTGGCGCACGCATTGAGCAACAAAACGCTGACCGCCATCAGCGCGGTTGGAAAATATTTTTTCTGGCAACTC
>CAZAGR010000272.1:0-4148 GCA_964484585.1 uncultured Propionivibrio sp.
AGTATTACGTCAATCCTTGATGGCCAAGCGGCAGAGCTGACAGGTGGATTTGCATCCGTATTGCGCTATCACTTTGAGTCGGTGGGCGACCCGACGGGCATCTGGCAACTTTCTTGACAGAGCAGAGCGCTGATAGTCCTACCAATAAAAATTGACAATCAAGTATGCTGCGGCGCAGTCAGCGGGAACTCCATCGTCATTCGCGAACCTTTGCCCGGCTCACTTTCAACCGAGATTCTTCCGCCCAGTACTTTGTTAACGAAGCCCTGCACGATGTTCATGCCCAGTCCGCTGCCGCCGCGGCCCATTCGCGTGGTGAAGAAGGGATCGAAAATGCGACGACGGACTTCGTCAGTCATGCCGGCGCCGTTATCCTCAACCGTTACCTGAACGCGGGCATCGCCGAACGCTTTGGCACGTATCGTGATCTTTCCCTTTTCCTGATTTTCAAACGCGTGGGTCAGTGCGTTCATCACCAGATTGGTGATCACCTGACCATAGGGCCCGGGGAAGCTGTCACACTGAATGTCTGGCGCCAGATCTGTTTCAAGCGAGTGGCTGGTCTTGCGTAATGCGGGCTTGAGGGTGCTCAGCACCTCATCGGTGACCTGCTTGAGATTAAACGGCCGGCGCTGTTCGCTGGTTTGGTCCACCGCAACCTGTTTGAAATTCTGAATCATCTCGGCCGCTTTTTCGAGATTTCGCAGCAGTAGCGCGATGCCTTGCTCACCTTGGTCGATAACAGCATCCAGAGTGCTACGACGTAAATTTCCGGCGCGCGCTTCGGCAATCATCGGCGATAAACGTTCGCCCAGCGTTGAGGCGACTGTCAGGGCGTTGCCGATCGGTGTATTCAGTTCGTGGGCAACACCCGCCACGACGCGCCCCAGCGAGGCGAGTTTTTCCGATTCCACTGCATCGGCTTGGGCACGGCGGAGAGTTGCGAGCGCTTCCTGCAGTTCGTGCGTGCGGGCCAGTACGCGCGCTTCCAATTCATCGTTACTCTCGCGCAGTTCGGCGTTGCGTTGCTCGAGTTCGGCGAACAGGCGGGCCAACGCCTGGCGCGTGCTCTCCATACTGCGCGCCAGTTGCCCCAGCTCATCGCCTCTTTCGCTTTCAATCGGACGTGCCAAATCGCCATCGGCTAAAGATGCAGACGCCGCAACCAGCCGGTTGATCGGGCGCACGAGACGGAAGCGCAGCAAGAGCACAATCAGCAGCAGCGAGCCCAGCAGCGTCTGGATGCCGCGGCGGATATCGTTTTCAAGCGCCATCTGCAACTGCCGGCGATAGCTGGCATCGCTTAGTGTCACGACGAGAGTGCCGAGCTTTTGCGTGCCTCGCTTGACGGTTTCAGTGAATACTGCACCACCCTCCTCCGCGAAGTTTTCCCGGCGTCGGGATGCAAACGGCCGTCCTTCGTTGTCGAGAACTTCGATCGCCAGGATCCGGGTGTCGACAAACGCCGCCTCAATGATGGACTCGGCCTGATCTATGGCGAACTGCCAAAGCGGTTCTCGCATCGCCAGAGCCAGCAGTCCGCCTGTGCTCGTAAGGTCGGCCTGCAGCGACTCGTTAAACTGTTCGGTCAATCGAGTCCGGTCGTCATAGGTGGCAATGCTCGCCGGCACGCCGACACCGACCAACACCGAAAGAATCAGTGCCGAACGCAGCGATCCAAGCTCGTGAAGGAATTTCGCCAGCAGCGTTTTGCGTGCGGAGGACATTTATGATTCCGACTGGTACTTTCAGGCTAGGGAGGCACGCATGTTCCCGCGGCTTGGTATTTGTGTCAAGCGCAGTGTGTTGCGATGTTGCGAGCCCTGCCTGCGCTCTTGTGCACCTTGGTTGGCGTAGAGTCCGATAAACTTGCCGCTCATGTCGGTGTTGAAATCCAATTGGGGTCTGTATGCTTGATCGAAGCGTGCTGCGAACATGACGACAGACCGGTATTTTTTCCGATGGGCGGCGCGGTTTCTGCGGGCGCGTGGTAATGAGCCGGTACCTGTTGAGCTTCCGGACATCAACGACCCCTACGCCGCTCTTTCTCCGGCCGCGCGCGAGCTGTTACGTTCGGTGGATGCCGGCGGGGTGCCGGCGTTCGTTACGGGCAGATTGAAGAAAATTGCGGCGGAGAACGGTGTCGAGATTGACGGTCGATGGACGCCCGATGCGATTGTGAATCAGCTCAGGATCAGGGCGCAGCTTGATTTACCCGATGATCGCAGCGCCCGCCTAGATGAATGAATTGCGATTGACGTAAAGCGGCGTCCCGTTGGGTGTCGGCATGAGGTTGGCTGTCGAGTAAATCTGATCGTCGGCAGCCGGCCCGGTCCACAGACGCAGAAGTGATTGCGCTATGTCGCTGGAAACGCAATCCAGCAAAGACTCGTTGTTCAGTCCTATGCTGGTGCAGTCCGGTGCTTGAATTGAACCCATGCCTGTCTCCTTATGTTTCAGTATCTTGTTCGTTCCAATGAACGAAACTGCCTGCGGGAAATTCAATGCAAGCTCCGTTCCATGTCCGCGGCAGAGGGGCGACCCGTTGAATTGATGCAATAAGCACTGGCAATTCCAGGTTTCCGCCAAGCTTGATCGAGCGGCGCGCTTCCTCAAGCCGCGCGGCACGCCACAAATGTCGGCGACACCAAGATGTTCCGTAACTGCAGCGGCAATTTCTGCCACGCAAGCTATACTTTTCGCCATGCTCAAACGAAATTCATAACGGGTGATTGCCGCCCGCCGTGTTGCAACAGGATTCGCGATTCTTGCCTTTGTAGTTGTAGTGGCAATTTTTTGGCACGGGTACGATCGGGTCGACGGCGATATTCTTGCTGCCGAACCCGGACCAATTTCATTCGCCACCCAAGGCCGGGATGCCGGGCGCGGCAATCTGCTGGGCGTACAGGTGTGGATGCACCCCACCGACTATGCCAACGAGCAATCTTTTTCAGCAAAGCTTGCCATTTATATGCAGGCGGCCAAAGATAAGGGCTGGCTTTCGGCGAAAACGGTCGCGATATTTCCGGAATACATTGGAACCTGGCTGATTGCAGCGGGCGAAAAGCGCAGTGTGTATGCTGAGGCAACATCAGCGGAGGCCATGCGTACCGTTGCGCTGACGCACTTGCCCGAGTTGATTTACCGGTGGGTGACCGCGCCTGATGTTGATGACAAGATAAAGTGGGCTCTATTTACCGTCAAAAGTGAACAAGCGGCCGCGACCTATCAGCAGGCCTTTGGCGATCTGGCTCGCCAATACGGTGTGTTTATCGTCGCCGGATCGATCGTTCTGCCTGAGCCGGAGCTGAACTCGGGACGACTGGTCGTCCGTCCAGGCGGGCGTCTGTTTAACGTCTCGGCAGTTTTTGATCCGCAAGGGCGCGTGCTGCCGCCGCTGGTGGTCAAGGCGTTTCCCATCGAAGCCGAGAAAGAGTTCATTGCGGCGGGAAGCGCCGACGCCTTGCCTGTGTTCGATACTGCCGCCGGCCGGCTCGGCGTTCTGATTTGTGCCGACGCGTGGTATCCGGCCAGTTACGCCCAACTCGAAAAAGCCGGCGCGCGTTTGCTTGCCGTACCCTCTTACGCCGCCGGCGAACGGACTTGGTCACTACCGTGGGGTGGCTACAACGGCGGCGCAGCGCCGGCCGATGTCAACACCGGCGATATTGGCCGCATTAGCGAAGCCGACGCCTGGTTGAAATACGCGATGCCGGCACGAGCTCCAGCAGCTGGAATTGTTGCCGGACTGAATGTATTTCTGCGCGGCGAGTTGTGGGATCTGGGTTCGGATGGGGCCACGATCATAACTTCGCTCCTTGGATCTGAGCGCGGTGTTGTCACGCGAAACGCCGTGCTGAGCAATCTATGGCTACCTTGAGTCAACAATTTGGAGCTCGTTCAGCTATCTTTTTTACAGCCGTTAATCAGGGACAGTGAGCTTGCAAAGCGCCGCCGTCCGATAGTGCACGGGATTTTGCTCGCAGCCGCAAAGCCGTCCTCGGACGAGGGATAATTAGCCTTTTCGCGCGACGCATAAATAATCATGAAAATTGACAAAAATATGGCCGTAACTGTACGTACTACTCTGTCTGATACCTCGGGCAAACCACTTGGCCAAAGCAGTCAATCGATATCCTACCTGCACG
>CAZAGR010000273.1:0-4140 GCA_964484585.1 uncultured Propionivibrio sp.
TGCCGCCGTCGGAGTTCATCCCGATACCGACGGAGATGACGAACACGCGGTCGAACCCGATCTTGCTGCACTGGTATCCCGGGCAGCCCATCCCAAGGTTGTCGCGATTGGCGAGACGGGTCTGGATTATTACCGCCTGAAAGGGGATCTCGAGTGGCAACGCGAACGTTTCCGCGTTCATATTCGGGCTGCCCGTGAAACCGGCAAGCCCTTGATTATCCATACGCGTGAGGCTGCCATTGATACCTTGCGCATTCTTAATGAAGAAGGCGCTGACAAGGTCGGGGGGGTATTTCATTGTTTTACTGAAACTCAGGAGGTCGCCGATGCCGCGTTGGATCTCGGTTTCCATATTTCCTTTTCAGGCATAGTGACCTTCAAGAATGCGCTACAAATCAAGGAGGTAGCAAAGCGAGTTCCGCTCAATCGGTTATTGGTCGAGACGGATTCGCCGTATTTGGCCCCGGTACCTTTTCGCGGCAAACTCAATCAACCCGCTTGGGTGAAGCACGTCGCCGAAGAAGTTGCGCACCTGCGTGGAATCGATTTTGAAGAACTCGCCGGCGCGACAACAAACAATTATTTTCGTCTATTTAACATTAATGAAAATGCGTAACTCGCTAATAATAATCAAGTTAATACTTGTTTTTTACTCCGGGCTGGTTGCAGCTGGCGCGTATGAAGATATTCTTTTCGCCGCCAACGAAGGTCGCAGCGCCGAAGTGATAAATTTGCTTCGGCGTGGCATGGACGTAAATACCACTGATCAGGATGGTTCAAGCTTATTGCTTATCGCGGCCCGTAACGGGAACACAGAACTGGGTGAATTCCTGATCAAGAATCGCGCAGGCGTCAGCAAACGAAATCGATTTGGCGACACCGCCTTGCTCGCCGCTGCGAATCAGGGGCACCTTGCAAGTGTTGAGCAGGTGTTGAACGCTGGCGCCGAATTGAATACAGAAGGCTGGACTGCGTTGCATTACGCATCCTATGCCGGACACACGTCCGTTGTTGAGTTGCTGATAGCACGGGGGGCGAACCTCGACGCACGAGCACCGAACGGACGCACGGCCTTGATGCTTGCGGCCCAAGCGGATCATGTTGCAGTGGTTGCCATGCTGCGCCGCGCTGGAGCAGATAAGACCGTGAAGGACTTTGAGGGAAAGACTGCCGATCTGATTGCCAAAGAGCTGAATCGTTAGCGGCGCTGCCATTCTCCTGGTGCAAATACAGTTCGTATAATTTATATTATGTAAACTAATAAATTGACTAACCAGATAACTCGCCTCAGAATTGACCAATCGGTTTCGGGTTCGTCTTTCGCCAAAAGTCGGCGCTAGCGGGACGGCGTTGCCGCCCTCCCGATCTAAAACTCACTCAGTGATGATGTCCGTGCTCACCATGAACGTGTCCGTGCGAGAGCTCTTCCTGGGTGGCGCTGCGCACATCCTGAACGGTGCACGCAAACACCAGCGCGATGCCCGCTAGCGGATGATTGCCATCGACGACGACTTTATCATCTGCAATATCGGTAATTGTGAATAGCGTGCCCTCGTCGTCGTCATCCTCTTCGTTGCCGCGTTCAAATTGCATTCCGACTTCAATGTTGTCTGGAAACGACTGCCGCGACTCCACATTGACGAGTTCAGCATCGTAATCGCCGAATGCTTCTTCAGGTGACAGCTTTACTTCCAGACTATCGCCTGCTGCTTTTCCTTGTAGCTCTTCTTCGATGCGATCAAAAATACCCCCGTAACCGCCGTGAAGATAAACCAGAGGATTTGCTCCTTCATCAACGACGTTGCCTTCGGAATCAGTGACTTTGTATTTGATGCTGACAACTGCATTTCTAGCGATAAGCATGGTGCGACTTTCCTTTTGAGACATGGCCACTCAGGCCTTTGACCAACTGATAAACCTCCGCCGCATGTCCCTTGGGGGAAATGTCGTAGAGGGCATGACGGACGATTCCGTCCCGATCAACAACAAAAGTGGAACGTATCACGCAGAGTTTCTTGTGGCCTTCCTTTTCCCGGAACTGACAAACGCCGAATTTGCGGCAGACATCACCTTCTTCGTCGGATAGCAGTCGTACGGAAAGACCCTCCTTATCGCGAAAGGCCGCGTGTGACAAACAGTCGTCACGGGAAACGCCAACGACTACGCAATTCAATCGCGCGAAATCAGCTTCGTGGTCTGAAAAGTCAGCCGCCTCCATGGTGCACAAGGGCGTACTGTCGCGCGGATAGAAGAACAGGACTGCGTGTTGATGGCCGCGCAAAGCGCTGAAGTCAAACAACTCCATGTCCGCATCGGGGAGCGTGAATTCAGGTGCAACCGTTCCGCAGTTCAGCATTACGTTCCCCTGTTTCGACTAACTAAAATTCATTCTAACCGAGTCACAGAATCGTGCATTGCAAGAATTATTTATTCACGCGCGCCAAGGATTTCATCCTCACGACGATGCACGCTGGCAAGGTATTCCTCAGAACGCATTTCAATCAGTCGGCTCTCTGTACGCTTGAATTCCGCGGCCTGCGTCCCTTCCGTAAACAGCTCATCGATCGCACAGGCCGCACTGGCAAACAGTTTGACGCGATGGTCATAAAGAACATCCACCAACCAAGTCAGACGGCGCGCTTCGCTTGCCATCTGCGCATCGAGTTTTGGAATATCCGAAAGGAAGACGGTGTGGTGGCGATCGACAATCGCCAAATAATCATTTTGTGAACGGGGACCACCGCAAAGTGTCGCAAAATCAAACCATGCGACGCCCGGCGCGCGAGCGACTACGGCGAGTTCGCGACCTAGAATCTCGATCGGACGCGAATGCCCTTCCCCGCCTGCCACGCGCTGAAAGAGCGATTCCATTTTCCCGAGTGTCGTGGCATTGGTCGGCACCAGATAGACGTCGGCCTGCGCAAGAGAACGCAGGCGATAATCAATGCCGGCGTCGATTTCAATAATGTCCAGTTTCTCCTGAAGCAGCGCAATGGTCGGCAGAAACCGTTGGCGGTGCAGACCATTTGGATAGAGGACATCCGGGGCGTAGTTGGACGTGATGCAGAAGACAACACCGGCGTCGAACAACGCCTGCATCAGGCGTCCGAGAATCATGGCGTCGGCAATATCCGATACGTGAAATTCGTCGAAACACATCAGCCGCGTCTGTTTTGATATCCGTTCGGCGACTCTGGCCAATGGATCAGCTTGATGACGATGGGTATGCAAGGATTCGTGTATCTCGCGCATGAACGCGTGAAAATGCACGCGGCGTTTGCGGTCGTAGGGTACCGCCGCATAAAAGCAGTCCATCAAGAAACTCTTGCCGCGCCCCACTCCGCCCCAGAACCAGACGCCGCGAGGAAGGTCAGGATTCAGTAGCAGTTTGCGCAACGTAGAGCGACGCGCGGCTTTGAAGGCGAGTAGTTCGTCGTAGAACCGTTGAAGTCGCGAGGCCGCAGCCAACTGGGCTGGGTCGGCGACAATTCCCCGCTCAGTCAGCGCCGCATTGAAGCGGTCGAACATGCCATGCTTTGCGACATTGAGAGTTGCGTGCGGCATGGGAAGCGATTACCACGGGGAACACAACAAAACCGGGGACGATGCCCCGCCCCGTTTTGCCGTATTTGTTAGAAATGCAGCGGTCGCTTATCTACTGCGAGCGACGCCTCGTGCATTGCTTCAGAGAGGGTCGGATGCGCATGACAGATACGCGCAATGTCTTCGGAGGATGCGTTGAATTCCATCGCCACCACGGCTTCCGCGATCAACTCCGATGCATTGTTGCCGATGATATGGACGCCGAGAATCCGGTCTGTTTTGGCGCAAGCGAGCATCTTGACGAAACCGGTGGTGTCGCCCTGGCCCAACGCCCGCCCGTTGGCGGCAAACGGTATTTGTCCCGTGCGGTACTCGGTACCTTCGTTCTTCAGTTGTTGCTCGGTCTTGCCCACCCAAGCAATTTCTGGATGCGTATAAATTACCCAAGGCACCGTGGCAATATTCACGTGGCCATGCTGCCCGGCGATGCACTCGGCGACCATGACGCCTTCTTCCATACCCTTGTGAGCCAGCATGGGGCCCGGCACGACCTCTCCCACCGCCCAGCCGTTTGGTAGCTTGGTGCGGCTCTGTGCG
>CAZAGR010000274.1:0-4137 GCA_964484585.1 uncultured Propionivibrio sp.
CGTCAACGTTGACCGTCACAGGTAGCGAGCGTTGCCACGGTTAGCCTCGGCGCGGCCTGATCACCTCGGTCGGTCCTTTTTGCATTTTGGGGTGCCACACCTAAAGATGTCCTGTAACCTCGTTGACATTCTTCTTTCTTCGGTACTAATACCATGCATTCCACCCCGGTTCTCCAATGCCTCCGCAAACGTGGCCAGCTCAATGACTCCGAAATCGCTGCGTCTACAGGAATTCCAATCACCAAGGTACGCACCTTGCTATCAGAACTTGCCGCCGCCGGCGAAATATCACAGTGCACAGTGATTAAATATAACGACGGGAAGGAAGACAGGGGCATTCTTGCTCGCATTTCCGGGTACACGCCACCACGGGCTGCGGGTCGAGAGCCCGGTGTAAAAACATAGCAACTGACTTTGGTAAGTGGACTTCAGGGCGCTGATGCGTACTCTGTTGGGTAATGTGGTTTCCCGACTGTTAATTTTTCGATTTCAGCATTCGATGATTTACTAACACCGGCGCGCCGCTAAGGGAAATGATGATCAAGAAAAGGTATCTGGTGGCTCAAGCGCTTATCGAAGTGAACCAGGATGAGTTCGGTTCATTTGATGAGGCTGAAATTACAGAGTACTTCAACTCAAGGTTGCGCTTGGGCTCGAAGGCAAAACTATTGAACACCAAAATTTTCCTGCTTGACTCGAAACCAGGCGTTATAGCTGACGTCGTCATTGAAAAATACATGTACAGAAAATACAAAATCGAGATCCATCAAGATGGATCCACGGTTGGCTCTGCAACTCCGACCTATTTTGCAGTGGCATTTAACCAATCTGCCAAAAATCCGGCAGCACACCGTATCGAAGCAGAAACCAAAGGAAGAGGTTTTTCCTCACTGAAGCAGGCCGCCGAAGCTTACGCCGACCAAAGAATTGCCATAACGGAAAAGAAGCAAGCCATTGATAAGAAAAAGCAGGACGCAAAATCCGATCCCGTTGCCATTCCATGACGACCTTGTTTTGCGGTCAGCATGAATTTCATTGCGGCCAGTAGGGGTAAGATTGGTGCTTCAGGTTCAACTTGATAACTTCCGACCATGACCACCAAGATCGCAGATGTACTTGACGGACTGGAGCTCTTTACTGAGTTTTCTTACCCAGAGCTCAAAGTTATTGGCCGCTACATGACTCAGGTTATGAAGAAACAGGGCGAACTGATATTTAGCGAAGGGGATCCAGGGGATTACATGCTTATCCTCATCGAGGGCAAGTTGTCGATCTTCAAGGGCGGCGAACACGGCACGCACCTGCTCTGCCATGAAGGACGGGGTCGAATTGTCGGTGAAATGGCCTTGTTGGATCACGAGCGCCGATCAGCATCCTGTGTCGCAGACTCAAATTGCGAAATGCTGATTTTCAATGAAGCCAATTTGCAGCGTATGGTTACTGAAGCACCAATTTTGGCCTACCGTTTCATGTTCAGCTTGGCAAAACTACTATCCCGAAGACTACGCCGGACATCCGGCATGCTTGTAGAGTATCTCGTCAGCTGATCTCCTGTGTTGACCCGCGAGCACGGAGGCCAAGCCTACGTGAAAGCACGAGAGCGAATCGGCCCTTGATCCAGGGTGACGATTCATTCACCGACAGGTCTACTTCGTTTCCTGTTTCGCCGCTGCAACTCGCCAGACGATGTTGCCCACATCATCGGCCACCAGCAGCGTGCCTTGCTTGTCGATTATGACGCCAACGGGACGCCCCTGAGCGTTACCCTTTGAATCGAGAAATCCAGTCAGCACATCCATTGGTTCACCCACCGGCTTACCGTTGACGAACTGAACAAAAATCACCTTGTAGCCGCTCACTGGACGACGGTTCCATGACCCATGCTGGCCGATAAAGACGCCGTCGCGAAGACGCTCAGGCAAGGCGCTTCCACGCGAGAACACCAGCCCAAGTGAAGCTGTGTGCGCGCCGAGTGCATAGTCGGGAACGATCGCCTTCTCCACCAGTTCCGGTCGCGGAGGCTTGACCCGCGCATCAACGTGCTGGCCGTAATAGCTATAAGGCCAACCATAGAAGGCGTCTTCCTTGACCGACGTCATGTAATCCGGAACCAGATCGCTGCCCAGTTCGTCCCGCTCGTTGACCGCTGTCCACAATGCGCCACTTTGTGGCTGCCAATCGAGACCGTTGGGATTGCGCAAACCTGACGCAAAAATACGCGTTTGACCCGTAGCGGGATTCACTTCGAGGATCGCCGCGCGATTCGTTTCGTTCTCCATGCCGTTCTCGCCGACGTTACTGTTTGAACCGACGGTGACGTACAGAAGCTGTCCGTCCTTGCTGGCGATGACGTTTTTGGTCCAGTGATGATTAATCGTGCCGCCCGGAAGGTCGACCACCTTCTGTCCAGCCTCAGTAATCTTGGATTGACCGTCACGATAGTTGAAACGTAACAGCGCATCCGTATTGGCAACGTATAGCGTGTCACCCACCAGCGCCATGCCGATTGGCGAATGCAGATTTTCCAGAAATGCTGCACGGGTTTCCGCCACCCCATCGCCGTCAGCATCGCGAAGCAGAGTAATGCGATCCGCGCTGGTGGTGCCCGCGCCGGCGCGATCCATCACCCATTTGGCGACCAGGCCGATGATGCCCTTGTACTCATCGGGCCGAACGGGGCCGTTGGATTCGGCCACCAGAACATCGCCATTGGGCAGCGAGTACAGCCAACGCGGGTGATCCAGACCACTGGCAAAGGCATTGACCACCAGGCCATCCGCGACCGTGGGCTTGACTCCAGCCGGCCAGCCGGTTGCCTTGGCAATATTGATGGTCGGCAGCCCTCCCGCCACGGGCTCCGGTAAAGTCGGCGTCGGGCCAAAACTGCCTAGTGGCGGCAGCTTGGATGATTCATTGCAGCCGGTCACCATCAAAACTGCGGCAAGCAAGCACAAGGGCGCGAGGCGGAAACGTATTGACATTGAAATTCTCCGGATTGAACGGCAGGCTTTTTCGTAATGGATTACCGACCGCCGGAATCCAATTATTGTTGGTGATTCTAGCGAACTCGCCGTGCCGCCAGCGCCGACTTTTTGCAGGCGACCGTGCCAACCGGATTGCCGCAAGGTATATTTCCAGTCGCGTCTTTTTTCCAACGATATGAACTGAATGTGTGAATGAATCGAGACTTCTCCCGAATCCTGGTTATATGCTTGTGTTTGCTTTCCACCCCCGTTACGGCTGGGCTTAAGGAAGGACTGGCCGCATTCGAACGCAGAGATTTCAAGACGGCAACCAAGCATCTGAAACCACTGGCGGCAGCGGGGAACGCCATTGCGCAGACGCGCATGGGCTCAATTTTTGAAGGCGGCCAAGGCGTGCCGCAGGACTTCGGCGAAGCCGTCAAATGGTACACGCTCGCGGCAGAACAGGACAATGCTGACGCTCAGTATCATCTCGGTCTCATGCACACGGGCGGGCGGGGCGTAACAAAATCCATTGTAGAGGCGATGAAGTGGTATCGACGTTCGGCAGGCCAAGGCTACGCTCCGGCGCAGAACGAGCTTGGAGTAATCAACGACACTGGACAAGGCGTTCGTCGCAACTACACAGAGGCGGCAAAATGGTACCGATTGGCCGCAGATCAAAATCTTGCAGTAGCACAGGTAAATCTTGGCATGCTCTACGACAGCGGTTACGGCGTTCGGCAGAGCTACCGTGAGGCCGTGAGTTTGTTTCGCCTTGCGGCCAACCAAGGCAACGCAAGCGCACAAAACAATCTCGCGGTGATGTTCGCTGATGGTCTGGGCGTTTCGGTAAGTCGGGTGGCGGCTTACGCGCTTTATGACGTATCAGCGAAAGGCGACCCGTCACGCGCCAACAGAGCGTCTTGGAACCGAAATGCGCTGATTAGCAAGATGTCCGCGAGCGAACTGGAAGAAGGGAAAAAACTGTCAAACGACCTGATCAAATCGCGAACCTTTCTGGCAACTCTGGATCAATGGTGCGCGCAACACTCCATTGGCCTGCGCTAACGCTACCCAAACAGACATATGGCACTACCAAGCGACAGACGGGACGACTCTGGCCATCCAGCCGACTCCAGCGTAAGCACTAGCCGCGCTATCAATTGATTTG
>CAZAGR010000275.1:0-4134 GCA_964484585.1 uncultured Propionivibrio sp.
GCCTCCATAGGAAGTGCCTAGAATGACTACGCTGTCTAAGCCGGCTTGCTTGAGTATCTCAAGGGCCTTGTCAGCTGCCTCTTGCTGCATCTTTAGCATAAGTGCCTCCTTACTTTAACCCAGTAGGCTGTGCCTAGGGCATCATTAAACTTGCTAGGCCCACGATGCCAAAGCCGAGCTGCGAACTCTGCTTTGCTCATAGAAGCAGGCCTCTTGGCTGCGTACTTGACGCAGTACAAAACAAAAATACGCTTGGACTTTACGGGATCCAGACGGTCAGCTAAAGTGAATTGCTCCCTTCGCAAGGAGTTGACGTCGGTAACAACGTCTGGGTGAATCTGTAGGAGACCTACAGCTTTACCATGGTCCCCGATGGCGTGCGGTCGATTGGATGATTCGACGAAGGCGATTGCGGCTTCAATCATCTCATCAGCTCAGCTAAGCGGGTGTCTCCCTCGCTTATTAGCCTGTTCACAAGTCTAGCAACATTGGCCCACGTGCTTGGCTGCGGCTGGATCCTAGAGCCACAACCGCATCTTGTATCTAAGTACGGAGTTGCAGACCGGATTTCGTACCCTATAGGCTCACTACATATGGAGCAGCTACGGGATACAATGAAGTCCCAGCCGGCAGCTAAGACCTTCTCTTTCACATGTTCTGGTGTGAATTCCATGGCTACCTCACAAAGTTATGGTTTCAAGGTTGGTCAATTCTTCTTTCCAGCCCTCGCTGAAAGTCACTGGTGGGAAGGGTTCATTCGAAGCTGCCTTTGAGGGCCTTGCCCACTTTCTTGAGAACCTCTTTCTTGTTTGCCTCTTCGATTGCTTCTATGAGCAGTTTCTCCGCTTCAAGCAGTTTGAAGTAGGGGCCTTTGTCCACTACGTCGACAAGCCACTTGAGCTTGAGACCTTTGGGAGCGTCGTTATGTACGCCAACGACCCGAGCCAGTCCGGTAGGTGTTACCACGCTGTCGTCCAATTTGACATCCCAGCTCTTGGGGACTTTGTAGGTGTAGTGCTGGCCACCCTCCGTGAATTCTACTACTACGAACTTAGGGTCCTGATAGGCGATGATTGTGTCGTTCATGAGAGATTCCTTTTCTTGCAGTTTTGTATGTAGCTCGACTTTGTGCTCGACTGGGCGCACTTCGTGTTTATACACGTACTTCTTGCCTATACCGAACGCCTTAAGCTCTGGGTTTAGAGAGTGCAGGATAACGAAATTTCCGCATTCCTCGTACACCTCACGCTCTTGATCCTCGTAGATTACTTTCATTAGCAGTTGCTCCCAGAAGCAGCGCACTTGTCACAGCACTCACACTCGAACCCGTTCTTGGGACAGATGCGCTTGTTGACTGACGGGCAGTGACAATTGTCGGGGTCGTACTCCACTTGCCGGAACTCAACAGGAACAGGAACAGGAACAGGAACAGGAACAGGAACAGTCTTAAGGGACATTATGTAGGCTAGCACCAGACCTTCATCCAGTATGTCAAAGCCTCCATCGTCCCCGTAGACCAAGCAGGCTTTAAGGGCTGCCTTGTGCTTCTCTAGTTCCGCATTTTTGCTTTCATAAGCAACACACTCAGCTGCTGTTAGGAAGACCTGGCCATCGTCTGCTTTGTATAGAGTAATCATGGTATCTCCTTTGTGCCGATCAGAGCCCAGGTCGTAACCTTTGCTCCGGATTTTTGGTTTAGGTGCCCCAAGCGTATCCACTTGTGGCCACAGGTGTACTCCCTGCAGCTCTTGCTTTTGCTCTTGAGAGAGCGGTTGCACCTCTGGCATAGTGGTGGGATTTTCATAGGTCAATCCTCTCCCTTTGATAGCGAGCATTATTTGGAATACCGGACTTGTTTAATCCATGGTATTTGAAAGTCACCACTGTGCCTACAGGGAACAGAACTGGCTCAGCTCCGAGCTGACCTGGGTTAGCCAAGCACCACTCGCCGTTGCTGACAGCTCGTTCTGCATCGGTGAACCCACTGATCTCAAAGGTACCGCGCTGGCTCTGTAGCTGAAGAGTACCCATCAGACCGGCAATCTTGCCAGTGATGCCGAACTCAGCAGCTCTGCTACCAATTACCGTGCCTTCTTCGTCGTCCAGTGGCTTGTACTTCAGCACCTCTTTGCTTCTGGAAGCATGATACGTGTTGCCAGGTGACTTGAACATAAGCCCTTCACCGCCACGCTCCATGACTGCCGCGAACATAGCGTCCACTTCAAGTCGCCAGTCAGCACTTAGTCTGAACTGAGTGACTGGAACCACTATGTCTGTGGCAATGATGTTGCGCAAGCGCAGTATGAATGGCTGCGGCCCAGGAGCGTCAAACGCGTGGAAGCGGATGTCGCCCCAGGGCAGTGTATTTACGGAGCGGCGTACGACTGAGAGTATGTTCTCTCGGCAGTCCGCCATGTAGAGCTCACCGTCTAAGCTGCAGGCTGGCAGGTGAGCTGTCCAAGAAGCAGGAGCGTTGATGATGTTACCGCCTCTGCTCCAAAGGCCAGTAGCAATACCGGCCTTCTTGTTGCTTACGGAAGCAGGAACGCCGCAAATGGTGTAGTGCTTGCCGACCGTGGCCGGCAACCAGATGGCACGCATACCATCCAGCTTCTCTGATGCAAACATTCCGACCAATGGCTTCTTCTTGTCCCAGCTATGCGCAAGCTGGACCAGTGTAAACGCACTCATGGATACACCTGCTTATGTCCACAGGACTCGGTGATCTGAAGGCTTACGCCGTCATCCCACAAGAGCATATGTAAGCATCCACTGGCTGCGTAAATGAACTCGTCTAGCTTACGACGCTTGCCTACCTGTGAAGCTAGGCTCCTGTAGAGCTCACAGCGGATGCGGTTGTAGAATTCAATGCCATATGGCTGAGTTGGGTTGTTCTTACGCCAAACCAAGCGCCAAGCCGAGTAGTTGACGTCGTCTTCACCAACGTATTTAAACGATTGCAGGACTCGTGTTTTGATCTGTTTCATTTGGTTTGCTCCTGTAAGGTAAATTGCATTAGTCTGCCCCTCTTAATGTGCGCACGTGGTAACGCAGTTTAAGGAAATGACGGTAGAAAGTCGCAGGAGGCACGCCTATGTGTTCAGCAATGGACCTGCGAGGAATGCCATCATGGACCGCTGCCATGATCTTTTGGTCGATGCCAGTTAGTCGGGAAAGGAACTCAGCCATGATGATTAGTTCATCAGCGCGCAGGTTGGGGCTAGCGTGGTCGAACTCCCCATCGTCTGAAGCCATAGCCCGCTCAGGCCGTAGAGAGTCACGGTACTGGTACTTCAGGAACTCCCTGTAGATCGTGGCCCGGTAATAGTGCTCCCAACAACCAAGCTCAGGCTTGAAGTTGTTGTGACAGATAATGAGCTTCTCAGTCAGGTAGCTGACCAACTCACTGGTGTCATCAACTCTCTTACGTTGACTATAATGAGTCTTAATCCACTTGAATGCTTCTATAAGCAGTTCATCAGTCATTGGGGACCCCCGTAAGGTTTGTGAAGATTTCGGTGGGGTTCTCGTGGTGCACGACGTAGTTGTACATGGGCTTTCCGCAAGAACGGCGGTCTGGTTTCCAGTACTGCAAGGGCACGTCGGCTGAGCCATATACCGGTACAGGAGTCCCGTCAACTCGATACAGCTCAGCCTGTTTATCTGAGCAGATCACCTTCTGGTCGTGGATGGCTGGGATGAGTGCTTCCATAAGCACAATCCGGTACACCCGTTTGAGCATAGTGGGACACAGGTATTCCGTGTGCCACGTCTCTTCTAGGTCTCTAGGTGACATGCCAAGCACGAAGCTAGCACGTGCCCAGGGCAGGAAGTCTGTGATCTGGTTCATTTGCGGCCTCTCTCTTTTCGATAGCCCGTGGTCCAGGCTTCCGGTCTATATAAAAGTGGTACCGCGCGGGTGTTACCCGCGTTGTGGTGAGTGATAATAGCGTTGGCCTCAGCTGGGCTGAGTCGTCCCGCTATTATCAGGAGCTGGCGGTCTGCCATAGGCATCTCGCGGATTACGTCAAGGACTGAGAGCCCTGCAATGGCTGCAACGTCAGCCACAGTCCATTGCAGGTTTGCTTCCATAAGCAAAGCAACCTCCTGCCTGCGCTGTTGAGGGATGTTCAT
>CAZAGR010000276.1:0-4129 GCA_964484585.1 uncultured Propionivibrio sp.
ACGCTTGCCTGAAGTGCCGTCCGTGCATGAACCTGCCGCATTGGTCGTCCCGGCCGGAACCTTTCGAATCGGTCGCCCGGTCGACGTATTGATGGATGGCAAGACTGAGCATTTTTGCCTGACGCATGTGCTGGACCGTGGCAGCGAGTTCGAACGGTGCACCTTTGAGGTTGATAAGAAACGGCCGTCGTGAGCAGAATCCCAAGCACGCAAAGCGCCCGTGGTGAAAGCATTTCCGGCTTAGGCTATGATGCCCTCCCTCATGTTGAGTCCGCAAAGTTGATGTTATGGCCGGCCTAAACCGCACCACGCCTACCCCCGTCGATATCACCCTGCATGCCAAGTCACGCGTTTTGGCTCTTGAATTTTCGGATGGCGCACGATACGACCTGCCGTGCGAACTGTTGCGGGTTTACTCGCCATCCGCCGAGGTTCGCGGACATGGACCGGGGCAGGAAGTACTGCAGACCGGAAAACGTGCGGTGGGTATCAACGCCATCGAGCCGGTCGGTAACTATGCCCTCAAGCTGGTATTTTCCGACGGGCACGACAGCGGACTTTACTCGTGGGAGCTGCTCTACGATCTGGGACGGAATCAGGAATCGCTGATGAACAGCTATCTGGCACTCCTCGAGGCCAGCGGCGGCAGTCGCGACATTGACAGTACTCCGGCCAAAAAATCCGGTGGCGGATGCAGCAAATGACCGCGACCGAGGTCTTATATCGTGGCTGAAACGCATTTCGGTTTCGACACGGTCGATGAGAAGGAAAAAGCCGGGCGTGTCGCGGGGGTATTTTCGTCCGTAGCCGAGAAGTACGACATCATGAACGACCTGATGTCGGCGGGACTGCATCGCGTCTGGAAGAAATTTGCCATTGAGATCGCCGCACCGCGTTCCGGCGAGCGGGTTCTGGACGTGGCGGGTGGCACCGCGGATCTGTCCTCGGCATTTGCCCAGCGGGTCGGTGCCTTCGAGGCGACGGGTGGTCAGGTCTGGCTGACCGACATCAACAACGCCATGCTCACGGTGGGCCGCAACCGCCTGCTTGACGAAGGCGTCATGGCGCCGGTCGCCCAGTGCGATGCCGAAAAATTGCCGTTTCCCGACAATCATTTCGACATCGTCACGGTTGCCTTTGGATTGCGCAACATGACGCACAAAGACAAGGCCTTGAGCGAAATGCATCGTGTGTTGCGTCCGGGCGGACGGCTGCTGGTGCTCGAGTTTTCTAAAGTCGCCAAGCCGCTGGAGCCCTTGTATGATCTCTATTCTTTCAAGGTCTTACCTTGGCTGGGGCAAAAAATCGCCGGTGACGCGGATTCCTACCGTTATCTTGCCGAATCCATCCGCATGCACCCCGATCAGGAAACTTTAAAGGCGATGATGGAACAATCCGGCCTTGAGAAGGTCGAAGTATTTAATCTCGCTGCGGGCGTAGTTGCGCTGCATCGCGGGTACAAGTTTTGATTTGATGTGTCATTAATGAAAAGGACGATATGAAATTCTCGAAAAATGTGTTGCCAGCGATTGCTGCGATCATCATCAGTGCCAGTTTCACGATTGGCAACGCCGAAGCCGCGCGAATGGGCGGCGGCAAATCCTTCGGCATGAGCCGCAACACCAGTCAACCGGCGGCCCCCAAACCGGCACCGACGGTCGCACCCAGCGCCGCGCCCGCGGCTGCCGCGGCTGCCGCGGCGGCTGCGCCGCGATCGGGCATGAACCGTTGGCTGGGGCCGATTGCCGGCTTGGCCGCGGGCATCGGTCTGATGTCGCTGATGTCGCATTTGGGCATGGGCGAAGGCATGGGCAACTTTCTGATGATCGCCTTGCTGGTCATGGCCGCCGTATTCCTCTTCCGCTTCCTGACACGCAAGCGCCAGCCTGAGGCAGGTCTTCAGTACGCGGGTGCAGGATTCGGCCAAGCGTCTGCCGCACCGCTAGCGTTCGAGGCGCAAAAAGTCGGCGCTGGAGGCACGGCGCTAGCCGAGGCACGGGCCGGCAACGAGGCAACAAGCAACACCGGCGCGATCCCCGCCGATTTTGACGTCGCCGGGTTTGTACGTCAGGCCAAGCTTAATTTTGTTCGCTTGCAAGCCGCCAATGATCGTGGCGATCTGGATGACATTCGCCAGTTCACGGCGCCGGAAGTGTTTGCCGAAATTCAGTTGCAGGTGCAGGAGCGCGGCAAGACCACGCAGCAGACGGACGTGGTGCATCTGGAGGCTGAACTGCTCGGCGTCAGCACGGAAGAAGCCCGCCACATTGCCAGCGTGCGTTTCTTTGGCCAGATGCGCGAAGACACCCACGGCGCGCCGCAGGCTTTTGCTGAAATCTGGCATCTGGCCAAGCCGATCGATGGCAGTCGCGGTTGGCAAATCGCCGGCATCCAGCAACTGTCCTGAACCGGTGACGCAGTCGCTGCCGCTGCCAGCGTTGGCGGCGATCAACCATGTCCTCGGCCAGTCTGACTGGGCCCGGCAGCGTCTGACACCGTTTGCCGGACGTACGGCGCGGCTCACCATGCCGCCCTTCGACGCAAACATCGTCGTACTCGACAATGGCTATATTGCCTCGCCGCAGCCAGCGGCGGGCGAGGACGCCTTGCCGGTGTTCGACGTAACCATCAGCCTGCCCGCCAGCACACCCTTGTTGCTGCTGCAGGGTTTGCCGGTCGTGATGCGGGCCGTGAAACTTTCCGGTTCGGTTGATTTTGCCGAAGCGCTGGGCTTCGTCATGCGCAATCTGCAATGGGATGTCGAAGAGGACTTGTCGAAAGTCGTGGGCGATATCGCCGCCCACCGCATCGTCGGCGCTGCGAAGGATTTCGCCGGCTGGAACAGCCAGGCAGCACAAAATTTGGCAGAAAACTTTGCCGAATACTTCACCGAAGAACAGCCGCTGATCGCCCGCCGTCCCGCTATCGCCGAGTTTTGCGGCGAGATCGATCAATTGCGTGATGATCTGGCACGACTGGAGAAGCGTGTGCAGCGCGTGTCGGCAGGTTCACGCACTTTCATTCCGGCGGGTTGAGGGGGGATCAACGCGGTGATAGACGTCGCCAGATGGCTAGGCCCAATAGGGCACTGAGCAAAAGTACGGGCAGCAGGCGTGGCCAGGCCCATTCACCGAGCGGGACGATCGACTGGATAACAAACCGGTTGTCTTCGAGGTGCAGCGTCAGTACAAGAGTACCGCTCGACCAATCGATGTAACGGGCGCTGCCTGACTCGAAAGCGCGGCGCATCGCGGTGACCTGCTCATCGCTACGATCGCTATCAACGTGCAGCAAGGTTGCGCCTCCCTTTTGCTCGATCCAGCCAGCATCTACGTCGTCAGTGAGCAGCTTGATCGTCAGCGGAGAAAGTGTTACTCCCACCCGTCCAAGAATGACTGCGATGACAGTGAGGCCGCTGTCGTTGACGGCGATCTCGGAGAGTATCTGCGATTCTCCCGGCTGACTTCGAAAGTCTACCCCCGCGCTTTTGGCAGGCATGCTCAGCCCGATCGAGCATTCGACCCGTCCGTTCGGATCGATCACGGAAAGGCCAGCAATGAAAACGAATTTCAGCCTAAGCGCGTTCATTTTAGTAACTTGCGATTCGGTGCAGTTTCCGGAAATTTCTGCAGTCAGGGCATTGACGGCGAGGGTGATTTCATTGGTGATTTCATTCGTGGAGTTGACGACATGTGAATGACGGTGCTCAATGCCATCGACTTCCCAGTCGAGTAACCATGCTGCGTTCAGTCCAAAGATCCCGACTCCACTCATCAATCCGACCAGGATGGCCGTCGTCCTAGACCAGTGTCTGTTCATGGCTCTATACTCGGATGGAGGACAGCGGAACAACCAGCACCAAAACGTTGCCCCCCGTGATGGCAGCAATCAACAACCAGAGTTTGCTGCGGATGCTCTTGGCAAAACCCATCTAAGGCTCCCTGTGAGTTGTAGATGCCAGACAGCATGAAGGCATACCGGACCAAGTCGTCGAGTTTAGAGCAAAACGCGTTCGACGCCACCGTTGCCAGCCCGCCGCAAATAATCCTTCATCCAGTCCGGGCCAAGTATGGCCTTGGCCATTTCGACACGATATAGTCGCCTTCGATGGCGGCATCATCGCCGTAGG
>CAZAGR010000277.1:0-4127 GCA_964484585.1 uncultured Propionivibrio sp.
GGTACTTCGCCTTTCAGCGTGGCGACGCTGTGGAAGGCCAGCAGGACGGCAGCGCCGACTGTAAGCCCGATCAACAGGGGGAATAGGGAGTCAAACATCGATTGCCGTAATTTTCTGAATGAAAAAATAACCGAGAACTTCCATAACACCAATCACTGTCAAGGTCAGCCAGCCGGGCCAGGTATTGAAGAGAGGGGCCATGGCGACGGGTTCGATCTGGGTTAAACCGAACATCACCAGCAGCGGTAATGCGGTCATTACGATCCCTTGAATTTTGCCCTGCGCCGTCAGGCTGGCGATCTTGCCTTCCATCGTTTGCTTTTCGCGCAGCGTGTCAGCCAACGAATTCAGGATTTCAGCCAGATTGCCGCCGACTTCGCGAGAAATTCGCAGCGCCGATATGACCAGTGCAAAATCGGCGATCGGATTGCGCTTCTCCATATTCTTCAGTGCTGTGTCGAAATCGACGCCGATACGCAGCTCGCGCATCATCAGATCGAACTCCTGGGCAATCGGCGGACGCTGTTCCTTGATCATGGATTCGATCGCGATATTGACGCTGGCGCCGGCCGACATCGCGCCGGTAATCATCAGCAGCGCATCCGGCAACTGTTTCTCAAGTGTCTTGAAGCGCTGCGTACGCATTGCACGAACGTAATATTTGGGTAGAACGTAGGTTGCCACCAGCGCCGCCGTAGCGAATACGGGATTGGCGGTCAGGAAATAAACGGCGGCAGGCAACACGAACATCGCGACCAGGTTGTAACGGAACATCTTCTGCGGATCGAGAAAGATGAACATGTCGGCCAGCGTCGTCGAAGCTTGCTGTGCCAATTGAGCTTGCTGCTTCGACAGCATCTTTTCAATCCATTGCATCACCAGCCACGCCGAGCAACCTACGGTGCCGAGGACGGTCAGCGCAATGAGGCTGGTGTCACTCACCTTTGAAACCTCTTTAACCACAGGGAACACGGGGAACACGGGGAACACGGGGAAAAGCAAGACCAAGAATGCTTAAAGATTCTTTTGTTCTTGCATTCCCCGTGTTCCCCGTGGTTAATTGCTTTTCTCATGCTCACAACACACGTCCAGCCTGGAACACAGACAGATCGACATCCAGTCCGCGGTTTTTTAAGTCCTGGTAGAAGTCGGGAATAGCACCGGTAGCAATATGTCTGCCTTTGACTTTGCCATCGGCGCCGAAACCCTCTTGCTTGAAGAGGTAAATGTCCTGGAGCTGGATGATGTCGCCTTCCATGCCGGTCACTTCGGTGATGTGAGTGATCTTGCGACTACCGCACGAGAAACGGTTTTGCTGAATAAAGAAGCGGATGGCTGATGCGATCTGCTCGCGGATTGCACGGACCGGCAAGTCCAGACCCGACATCATGACCATCACCTCGATACGGGCGAGGCAGTCGCGCGGCGTATTGGCATGTGCCGTAGTCAATGAACCGTCATGACCAGTATTCATTGCCGTAAGCATGTCCAGGGCCTCGCCGCCACGACATTCACCAACGACAATACGGTCGGGACGCATGCGCAGAGTGTTTTTGACCAGATCTCGGATCGCTACCATGCCTTTGCCTTCGGCATTCGCCGGGCGTGACTCGAGGCCGATAAGATTGGGCTGAGAGAGTTGCAATTCCGCCGCATCCTCAACCGTAATGATTCGTTCGTCGTCAGGGATGAAGCTGGAGAGCAAATTGAGCAGCGTGGTTTTGCCTGAACCGGTGCCGCCCGAAATGATCATGTTGGCTTTTTGCTCTACCACCGTTTTCATGAAACCGAGCATTTCGTGAGTCATGGAGCCGAAACGCACCATGTCTTCGCCTTGCAGTTTTTTCTTTGAAAACTTGCGAATAGTGAGATTCGCGCCTTTCAGGGCTAGCGGTGGTATTACGGCGTTGACGCGTGAACCATCCTTGAGGCGGGCATCGACCATAGGTGAAGATTCGTCAATGCGGCGGCCCAGCGGTGCGACGATGCGCTCAATGGCACCGACAACAGCTAGGTCACTGGTGAACACGATATCCGATTTGGTCAGTCGTCCCAGACGCTCAACGAAAATTTCGTCGAAACGATTGACCATGATTTCGGTGACGGCTTCATCGGCGAGCAAGTCCTCCAGCGGGCCGAGGCCGACAACTTCGTCGAGAACTTGTTTGATGATGCGGGCGCGGTCAAGCTCGGGCGGCAATTCGGTGTCGCGACCGACAATTTCTTCCAGCAGAACCCGCGTGTTCTCGCGCAGTTCCGTTTCGCTTTGCCGCGAAACGTCCATACGCCGCAAGTCCATCTGCTTGATCAGCAACTGATGTACGCGCTTTAGATGCTTGGTCATCGTTGCACGCGCCTCGTCACTCAGCGACGGCGCTGGTGGCACATGTGCATTCGCCGGAGAGGGTGAGGGAGATGATGCAGAAGGTAGTGGTGGTGCAGAAATAATCGGCGCTGGCGGCACGGCGCTCGCGGGTAAAGTTGCCGTGGTGGCCTCGTCCAGTTCCATCACTTCGAGGGTATAGCCGGCGATGGCAATCTTGTCGCCTGGCTTCATCGGCCCATGACGGCTGATACTCTTGCCGTTGACCTCAGTGCCGGACGATGAATTCAAATCTTCGACATACACACCTTCAGCCTTGCGCTGGATGGTCGCGTGCTTTTTCCCGACGGTCCAACCCTGCAGCACAATCAGGTTTTCATCACTCTTGCCGATGGAGCACTGGTCGATGGTGCAATCGATCTGCGAGGTCTGGCCCTTCGGGGTTGTTACCGCTATTTTCAGCATGGGGCGCCTTCAGTCGACGAGATCTTTTTTGCTCAGATTGCGCTCGAAGTTCTCTTTCATTTCAAGCGCCTTTTCAACCCGTTCGCGATTCATGGAAGAACTTGGGTCGATCACGATTGGAGTGACTGCGATCAGCATGTCGGTGCGGCCGCCACGGAATGAATCAGAGCGGAACAAGCGCCCGATGATGGGGAGATTGCCAAGTCCCGGGATAATGGACATGTCACCCTGCATGTCACGGTTGATGAGCCCCGATATCACCATTGTCTGTCCCGATTTGACGTTGATTTCAGTATCGGCGGTGCGAGTCAGGAAACCGGGCGTGTTTGCGACCGACGTGGACTGATCCAACTGGCTCAGTTCAGCCTTGATCGACGCGATCACGTTGCCATAATCGTCAGCGGTTGGCTTGATGGTAATTTTGATTCCGTAATCTTTGTAGGTGATGTTCGCAGTGCCCAACGCTCCGGCAGTCTGGATAGGAATCTGGCCGCCGGCGAGAAAACTTGCCGTATTGCCGCTACGAGCCGAAAGTTCGGGCTCGGCAAGGATAGTCAGATCGCCATTGCTCTTGGCCATGTTGATCGTCCTTTGGATCATTGAAGTGATTCCGAGGTAGGTGCGCATACCGCCCACCTGCAGAGGCGCAGTAAAGCCGGGCAGGGCCGCAGCGCCGACCGCATTTGTCGAGCCAAAATTACCGACAAAGCCAACCCCGGGTCCGGCGATCGCCCCCGGCCAGGTGAACCCCAGAGTTTCGGAAAGGTTCTTTTTCGCTTCAAGGATCTGTACTTTCATGTAAATCATTTTTTTCATTTCAACGTCGAGTTCTTTCAGCAGCGGGACCAACTGTGGGTAGCGCGATGCCAACTGATTGATACGCGCCACCTGGGACGCGCTGGCGGAGCCGGTGATGGCGATATTCGAGCCCATTGGCTCGATCTTGATTCCGTTGATATCACTGAGAACGGACTTGGCGGCGCGATAGGCAAAACCGGAGTCTTTGGAACCGATTCTCAGCGTATAGTGCTGTACTTCGCCGTTGGGCGACCAGAGCACCAGCGAACTGTCACCAATTGCCTCGGCAATCAACAGCATCTGGTTGTCATCAATAAAGCGGGTGCTGATCAGTGAGCCGTTACCAATTGCGATACGAGTGACTTTGCTGGCCGGAATGGACTTGATTTCGCCGACGAACATCACGAGTTCTTTGTTTTCAACCTGAGAAAGAGTCGCCACGGGCGCAGGGGCAGGCGCCGGAGTGGCCGCGGCCGCTTTGACTGCCTTGCCGCCGGTCGCTGGTGCTGCCGTCGCCGGCACGGCAAGCGCAAGCAGGCCA
>CAZAGR010000278.1:0-4106 GCA_964484585.1 uncultured Propionivibrio sp.
GGTCTCCGGGGAAGTAGGCAGCGGCAAGACGATGCTGTGCCGGGTTCTGATGGAGCGTCTACCAGAAAAGGTAACGACAATTTACCTTGCCAATCCATCCCTTTCGCGCGACGATATCCTCTATGCAATCGCCGATGATTTGAGGCTGATTGTTCCTGAGCAAGCCCGGTCGGCGACCGTTCTGCGGTTGTTACAGAACCACTTGATCGAATCCTTCAGCGAAGGCAAGCAGGTTGTTGTCTTGATAGATGAAGCACATGCAATGCCTGCAGACACGTTAGAAGAAATTCGCTTGCTCTCCAACTTGGAATCGAACAAACATAAACTCTTGCAGTTGGTGCTCTTTGGGCAACCAGAGCTCAATGATGTATTGGGCAGGCCGGACATGCGGCAACTCAAAGAGAGAATTACCCACAATTTCGTCCTCGAACCGCTGATCCATGACGACGTTGAAGGCTATCTCGACTTCCGCATGCGGGCCGCCGGTTACAAAGGTCCCACTTTATTCACTTCAGACGCGGTAAAAGCAATATCGAAAACATCCATGGGTCTTACCCGCAGGATAAACATCATTGCCGACAAGGCCCTGCTAGCGGCGTTTTCCAACAACGGGCATCAGGTGGGTACAACAGAAGTATCGGCCGCTGTCAAAGATTGCGACTTCAGTTCGACGGGATTTTCCAAACCTCGTGCGACCTACCCGAAGACCATCATGGCCGGATTGGTTCTGATGGGCGTCATGATAGGTTTTTTTCTAGGTGGGCAAGGCAATCTATTGCAGAACAACTCCCGCGCGAGCGGTGATGCACGCGTTGAACAAGAAAAAAGCATCAACACTTCTCCGCCAACGCCGCCAGAAATTAGTGTTGCGCCGCAGGCAAAAACTGCGCCGGGCGCCGCCGTTACTGTTAGGGAAAAGAAGGATCTGGTGGATGCAACAATGCCCCCTCTTCTTGCGACGGCTACCGGTGAGGCTGAAAAAATGGCTTCAGCCGATGTAAAACTCGGCGCACTGACACAGGGCCGACTCGAAGCCGGTGCCGCTTGGCTTAAATCTGCTGACGACCACCACTGGTTCATACAGTTGCTTGCGACCGATAGCAAGAATTTGGAATCCGTCGAAGCCTATTTCAAACGATTGAAAAGTGAAACAGATATAGAAAATGTCCGCGCCTATATTTTCGAAAAAGACGGCATTCCACGTGTCGGCGTGATTTATGGGGATTATGCGTCACAGGATGCCGCGATTTCAGCGATACGTGGATTACCTAAAGCACTTAGAACCGATAATCCATACCCCAGACGGGTTGTTCGACTAAGGTGATTTGAGGCGAACCCGTTTAGAGCGGCTATTGGGGCGCCTACTAAAGCAAACGAAATTCAACACGTCAGCGCTAATTCATACCCGAAAATCAGGATCCAACTCAGACTTGAAGGCATCATGTTATGGCAAAAAAAGCAACTCCTAATTTTGAAGCTTCTCTTGCCGAACTCGAAAGTATTGTGCTTACACTCGAAGCCGGCAATACGCCTCTAGACGCAGCACTCGCCGCCTATCAACAAGGGGCAACGGTACTCCGTGAGTGTCAAGACGCGCTTTCTGTCGCCGAACAACGAATTCAGATACTTGAGCAAGGCCTGCTGCGCGATATTCCTTTGCAATCGGCAGCGCACTCGGGGGATGATGAGTGACAGGCATGGATTTCCCCACATGGATGAGCGCAATTCAGACACGGACGGAAGCGGCTCTGGACAGATTTCTGCCGCCAGCGGATCGTCATCCCATTAAGCTTCACCAAGCCATGCGTTACGCCTCCCTTGGCGGTGGAAAGCGCGTGCGCCCACTACTCTGTCATGGCTCTGGATCCATGTTCTCCATGGAACCAGGCGCCCTTGACCCGTTGGCCTGCGCTGTTGAGATCATTCATGCCTACTCACTGGTCCATGATGATTTGCCGTCGATGGATAACGACAGTCTCAGAAGAGGCAAACCAACCTGCCACGTCAAGTTTGGTGAAGCAACAGCACTGCTGGTTGGCGACGCCTTGCAGTCACTGGCCTTTCAGGTGATTGCAAGGCCAATTGAAGGAGTTCTTGCAACGCGGCAATTGAGTATGGTCGCCCTGCTTGCCGAGGCGTCTGGCGCGTCCGGTATGGCCGGTGGCCAAGCCATCGACCTTGGATCGGTTGGTAAGTCTTTGGAAATTGTGGAACTGGAATTCATGCACTCGCAAAAGACAGGTAAGCTGATTCAGGCAGCGGTTCTTCTGGGTGCTCATGCGGGCGGCGCAACCGACAGTGATATTCAACACTTGATACACTTTTCAAATCGAATTGGCCTATTGTTTCAAGTTATCGATGACATTCTCGATGCAGAGGCGAGTACGGACGCGCTTGGCAAGACTGCTGGCAAGGATGCGGCCAACGGCAAGCCGACTTACGTCAGCCTAATCGGCGTCAAAGAGGCTCGATCGCTCGCTCTCCGCCTGCAGGGTGAAGCGCATGATGCGCTGAATAGTTTCGGCAGCAGTTCAATGCGCTTGCATCAACTCACTGACTATATTGTCGATCGAAAATCTTGATGAAGACCCCATTGCTTGATTCAATCTCCTATCCCGATGATTTACGCCGCTTGGCGGAATCGGATCTTCCATCTCTGGTTGGCGAATTGAGAGGGTTCCTGCTTGAATCAGTGTCCAAGACGGGCGGACATTTGTCATCCAACTTGGGTACGGTTGAACTCACGGTCGCTTTACATTACGTTTTTAACACGCCCTTTGACAGACTCATTTGGGACGTTGGTCATCAGACCTATGTACACAAGATACTTACCGGCCGCCGGGAGGGCATGGCAAAACTGCGTATGCACGATGGCGTCTCCGGTTTTCCGCGCCGCTGCGAGAGTCATTTTGATACCTTTGGTGTTGGTCACTCCTCAACATCGATTTCCGCTGCGCTGGGCATGGCTGTTGCTGTCAAACACAAGAATGAAGAACGCCGGGTTGTTGCCATCATCGGCGATGGCGCAATGTCGGCTGGCCAGGCATTTGAAGCCCTTAACAATGCCGGAGTGATTGACGCTAATTTGCTGGTAATTCTTAACGACAATGAGATGTCGATCTCACCACCTGTTGGCGCGCTGAACAATTATCTTGCGCGCCTATTGTCCGGCCGAACATTCAACGCAGCCCGTCGAGCCGGTGAGAAGGTTCTATCAACCATGCCGAGCATGCTGGAATTCGCAAATCGGGTGGAGGAACATGTAAAAGGAATGATTACTCCGGGAACGCTGTTTGAGGAACTCGGCTTTAACTACATTGGCCCAATCGACGGACACGATCTCGATGCACTGATTCCAACGCTCACCAACCTGAAGGAGCTTTCCGGACCACAGTTTCTCCATGTGATTACCCGCAAGGGACAGGGTTACAAACTGGCGGAAGCGGACCCGGTCTTGTATCACGGTGTCGCAAAATTTGATGCCGCCAGCGGCATCGACAACAACAAGCCCAAAGGGAAACTGACTTACACGCAGGTTTTCGGCGACTGGTTATGCGACATGGCGGCAGCAGACAATCGACTGATCGGTATCACACCGGCAATGCGCGAAGGCTCCGGACTTGTCCGGTTTGCCGAACAGTTTCCATCACGCTACTTCGATGTCGGCATCGCTGAGCAGCATGCACTGACCTATGCCGCCGGATTGGCGTGTGAAGGACTCAAACCGGTTGTTGCTATCTATTCAACATTTCTTCAGCGTGCCTACGATCAACTTATTCATGATATTGCCTTGCAGAATCTGGACGTCACATTCGCCATTGATCGTGGCGGCCTGGTTGGAGCGGATGGAGCGACTCATAATGGAGCCTTCGACCTTTCCTACCTAAGTTGCATCCCGAATATGGTAGTCATGGCCGCCAGTGACGAGGCAGAGTGCCGACGAATGCTTTCAACGGCGTATCACTACCCTGGCCCGGCGGCGGTCAGATACCCGCGCGGCAGTGGCCCCGGAACTTCTCCAGCAAGCGAATTGGACGAGTTGATCATTGGCAAAGGGGAAATTCGGCGCAGCGGTGTATCAATTGCTTTGCTCGCATTTGGTTCCA
>CAZAGR010000279.1:0-4080 GCA_964484585.1 uncultured Propionivibrio sp.
AGTTACGATCATGCAGAATGACATATGCCGGCACACCTTGTTCGCGTGCTCGTTCGCTGCGCCAAGCGCGCAAGGTCTCGAAAAGAGTTGAATCTGCGCTACCAGCGAGGGCGGCGGAAAACGCACGCCGTGTTGCCAGCGCCGTCCCCGGGGATACCGCTCCGCATAACTTTTCGCGGTAACTTCCTGATCCGCCCGATCCACCGGGGGCGCGCTTGGGTGCCTGCCGCCGCAACGAGAGCCGGGTTTCACCCTTCAAGACGGGGCGCGATGACTCCGTCAACCGGAGTGCGCCAAACGCCGCGGCATCGGCATGCAACAGACCGGAGGCCAGCAACTGACGAAATACGCTGCGCCAGCCTGCCTCGTCAAGATCGGCGCCAACGCCGAAGGTCGGCAGCGACTGATGTTCATATTGCTGAACCTTGTCGGTGTTTTTGCCACGCAAGACGTCGATCAGGTGGCCGGCACCGAAGCGTTGCCCGGTGCGCAGAGCGGCGGAAAGTGCTTTTTGCGCGGCGACTGTGCCATCCCATAATTCGGGCGGTTCGAGGCAGGTGTCGCAGTTGCCACACGACAGCGCCGCTTCACTGAAATACTTGAGTAATAAGGCGCGGCGACAGTTCGCCGTTTCACACCAGGCCAGCAGAGCGTCGAGTTTGCCGCGCTCGACCCGTTTCTGCTCGTCGCCGGCGGTCGACTCGTCAATTCGTTGCCGGTGAATGACCACATCGTTCAAGCCGTAGGTCATCCAGGCCTCGGCAGGATCACCATCGCGGCCAGCACGGCCGGTTTCCTGATAGTAAGCTTCGAGACTTTTCGGCAGATCAAGGTGAGCGACAAAGCGGACATCGGGTTTGTCGATGCCCATACCGAAAGCGATCGTCGCCACCATCACGATACCTTCGTCGCGCAAGAAGCGCTTCTGATTTTGCTGTCGCGTTCCCGCGTCGAGTCCGGCGTGATAGGGCAGGGCAGTGATGCCTTCCAGCCCCAGCCAGGTAGCAGTTTCATCGACTTTGCGGCGCGAGAGGCAATACACGATACCGGCTTCGCCGCGATGGCCGGCAAGAAAGGCAAGCAGCTGTTTTCTTGGATTGTCTCGCTCGACGACGGTGTAGCGAATATTTGGCCGGTCAAAACTCGAAATGAAGACACGTGCCGCAGAGAGACCCAAGCGGTCAATAATCTCCCGTCGTGTAAGCTCATCCGCCGTTGCCGTCAGGGCGATCCGCGGCACCTGGGGAAACCGCTGGTGCAGCATCGACAGCTGGATGTATTCGGGACGAAATTCGTGCCCCCACTGGGACACGCAGTGGGCTTCATCGATGGCGAACAGCGCTAGCCGGTTTTCGCCCGCCAGTTGATCCAACAGATCGAGGAAGCGGTCCGTCATCAGTCGTTCCGGCGCCACGTAGATCAGATCCAGATCGCCTTGCAGCAGCCGGCGCTCGGTCTCGCTGGCGGTCTTCCAGTCGAGCGATGAGTTCAAATAGGCAGCGCGCACGCCGGCCTGCAGAAGCGCATCGACCTGATCCTGCATCAAGGCGATCAGCGGCGACACCACGACGCCCACTCCGGCGCGCAGCAACGACGGAATTTGATAGCACAGTGACTTTCCACCGCCCGTTGGCATCAGCACCAACGCATCGCCGCCCGCCATGATCTGATCGATGATCTCGGCCTGAGGGCCGCGGAACGAGGGGTAGCCGAAGACGCGGCGCAGGGTATCGAGAGAATTGGGCATGGCAGGAATGCAGCGAACAGCCTCTCATTATGCCGGCTAGAATCGATCGACAACAATTGAAAAGAGGAACTCAAATGTGCCGGCTACGCGCTTTTGTTGCGGTCTTGACCTTACTCTGCACCTATCCCGTCGCCGCGGTCGATGCGAGTCGTGTCGCTCCTTCGATCGTGTTGGCGGAAATCTATCGTGCCAATATCAATCCGGCCGACTACCTGATCAGCGAGAAATACGATGGAGTGCGGGCCATCTGGGATGGCCGCGAATTGCGTTTTCGGAGTGGCAACCGCGTAAATGCACCGGATTGGTTTGTCGCCAGTCTTCCCTCGGAGGCCCTGGACGGTGAGCTGTGGTTGGGACGGGGAAAGTTCGCCGAGCTTTCAGGGATTGTGCGAAAGGCCGAACCGGTCGATGCCGAGTGGCGCCAGATTCGTTACATGATTTTTGAGCTGCCGGGTGCGAAGGGTACCTTCAGTGAGCGCGCCGAGCGAATAGCGACTTTGGTGGCGAGTCGCAATGTATCGTGGTTAGAGGCGGTAACGCAGTCGCCTGTGGCAGATATAGCGGAGTTGATGCGGCGATTCAAACACGTGACGCGCGACGGCGGCGAGGGAGTGATGCTGCATCGTGCCGATGCACTCTACGTCACCGGGCGCAGCGATGTGTTGCTGAAACTCAAACCGCTGCAGGATGCCGAAGCGACCGTGCTTGGGTATGCGCCGGGGAGAGGCCGCCACCAAGGAGTTGTTGGCGCACTGAAGGTAGAGTCCGCGAATGGCACGCGGTTTCGCATCGGCAGCGGCTTGAGCGACGCCGACCGGCGTCATCCGCCCGCGGTGGGCAGCCTTGTCACGTATCGCTATCAGGAGCTGACATCGCGTGGGGTTCCGCGCTTTCCACGATTCTGGCGTGTGCGCGAAAGTTTTTGAACTAGTGGCCACGCGAGGTAACCGGCTTTCTTAATGAACGTTTCGATTCGGTGGGTTGCCACGCAGTTTCTTGCTGAGTATGGCCAGAGCTGGATCGCCCTGGCTCATTGCCGTGAGCACGGATAGCTGCTTGTTAGCAGCGCTCTGCTGGCCGTTGCGCCAGTAGGCAACGGCCAGATAGCGATGAATTTCTTCAAAGCCGGTGGTCAATGATTCCGCTTGCTCTAGCGCATGAATCGCTCGGGAGTAACGTTCATGTTTGAGCGCGTCGATCCCGACCCCAAGCCAGTAATAGGGATCTTCATCCTGATGTTTTTGCAACAGGTCGGCATATTTCTGTGCCTCGGCAGTTCGCCCTTGTGCCAAAAGCAGATTATGCAGAGCTCGCAACGCGGGATCAGCATCCGCATTGAGCGCGATAGCATGGCGAAGCAGTTGCTCGGCAGCATCGGCCAGTCCATACCGTAAATAGAGCTGCGCCAGATTGCCGTAGGGGGCGGCGAACGTTGCATCAGCAATGATTGCCGATTTGAAGTAGGCATAGGACACGTTGTCGTTGTCCTGGGCCAGATATTCGGCCGCACGATTGTTGTAATAGCGTGCCAGGATTGCATCGTCGCTGAGTTCGGCACCGCGCTGACGTGAGCCGATTTGCGGCTCGAAGTCGATGATAATTCCACCCGCCGGAAAGTGTCGGCCTCCGATTGTTAACGCAGAAAGATTAGGCACGCTGACATTGACATGCCCGTTGAGGAAATCGAGTGTACCTCGTCGATCCAGAGCCACCGGTACGCGAACCTCCTGCATCTGTGCCGAAATACCAAGCGCTTTAGCGGCTGCATAGGTTAACAGGGTCAGCGAGAGGCAGTCCCCCTTTTTGTTGCGCCAGGTATCGGCCGCGCCCGTGGAATGGCCGGCCGAGTAAGAAAAGGCGATCTTTCCTGCCGGAAAAAACAATCCGACCAGATAGATGAGACGTCGGTCTGCGCTGAGTTTTTGCAGTGCTGGATCGTTCAACTGATCGGCGAGTTGCGGATCCAGATCGAGTAAGGAACGTTTGGATTCGGTGACCCGGTCAGCGTGGTAACTGAATGCAGAGTCGCGCCAAAGCTGTGCCGGAGTGAGTTGCGCAACCGGCGCAGCCGGCCCAATCGCGCAACCCATTAGCGCGAATACGAAAAGCAACAAGACCCCGAATCTGAGCACCATGACTTCTCCGGGAGAGCTGATACAGGTGTCAAGTATGTCCCTATGCAAAGCGATGGTCAAATGTCTTCGCTCCCTTAAGTTGCCTTACGCTGGGATAGCTTTAAGCGCGCTGAACTGGCTGAAAAAGTCGGCGCCGGCGCTACGGCGTTACAGCGATGAATTTGGCGACCACCGCAGCGGTACGCTGAGGATCTTCCT
>CAZAGR010000280.1:0-4079 GCA_964484585.1 uncultured Propionivibrio sp.
CATTCAGGGCTGGCTCTTCCACGCTGAGTCCGGCGATTATGAAAAGGCCTGGCGCCACCTGACCCGTGATAACCCGTTTCCCGCCATCATGGGGCGCGTGTGTTACCACAGCTGTGAGGGCGCATGCAATCGGGGAAAGATCGACGCGCCGGTCGGCATCAATTCAGTCGAACGATTCCTTGGTGACGAAGCACTCAAGCGTGGCTGGAAATTTGGTCCGGTCGCCACAGAGTCCGGCAAGCGCATTCTTGTCGTTGGTGCCGGCCCGTCGGGCATGTCGGCCGCCTACCATCTGCGTCGCCTCGGCCATGCGGTTACTGTGATGGATGCCGGGCCGTTCCTGGGAGGCATGATGCGGTTCGGCATCCCGAAATACCGTTTGCCGCGTGACGTGCTGGAGGCGGAAATGCAGCGCATTGTCGATATGGGAGTCGTCGTCAGGCTCAACTCGAAGGTCGACAATATTCTCGACAGCATGAAATCCGAGGGCTTGGGTGGCCCGTTTGATGCCGCATTTCTGGCGGTGGGTGCGCACATTGGCAAGCGTGCGGCGATCCCGTCCGGTGATGCCGCAAAAATTGTCGATGCGATTTCCGTTTTGCGTTCGATGGAAGGTGAAGATAAACCCCTGCTGGGTCGGCGCGTGGTGGTCTATGGCGGTGGCAATACGGCGATCGACGTTGCCCGCACCGTCAAACGCATGGGCGCCGAACCGATCATCGTCTATCGCCGCACGCGCGACAAGGCGCCGGCGCATGATTTTGAGATCGAGGAGGCTTTGCAGGAAGGCGTGATGGTCAAGTGGTTGTCAACCATCAAGCAAGCCGGTGACAAGGAAATCACGATCGAGAAAATGGCGCTTGACGAAAAAGGCTTTCCACAGCCCACTGGCGAGTTCGAGACGCTCGAGGCCGATTCGGTGGTGCTGGCGCTGGGCCAGGATGTGGACCTTGGTCTGCTGGACGGCGTACCCGGTTTGGAAGTCGCCGATGGCGTGGTCAAGGTGGGCGCCAACATGATGACCGGTCACGCCGGAATTTTTGCCGGCGGTGATATGGTGCCGGCCGAGCGCAATGTCACGGTGGCCATCGGGCATGGCAAAAAGGCGGCGCGCCATATTGATGCCTGGCTCAAGAGTGTGCCCGTGGTTGTCGCGAAAAAACACGAGGTGGCGACCTTCGAGCGACTCAATCCCTGGTACTACAGCGACGCGCCAAAAACCGTGCGCCCGATGCTGGACATTATCCGCCGCCAGTCGACGTTTGATGAGGTGCAGGGCGGCCTTGACGAAACCAATGCTCTGTTCGAAGCGCGCCGCTGCCTTTCGTGTGGCAACTGTTTCGAATGCGACAACTGCTATGGTGTCTGTCCCGACAACGCGGTCATCAAGCTCGGCCCGGGCAAGCGGTTCGAGTTTAATTACGATTACTGCAAGGGCTGCGGCATCTGTGTCAGCGAATGCCCCAGCGGCGCGATCGTGATGGAACCGGAGAATATCTGAGCGCAAAAAGTCGGCGCTGATAAAACAACTGCGCTACAAGGCGGTCGAGCAAAAGACGCTCTCCTCGCCGTAGCGGATGGCGGGACGGCGTTGTCGCGCAAAGTCACACCAACGTCTGCATGTGAAATTCTGTGCAGACTATCGCGGCACCTTCACTTTGGTCTTTGTTGCAACGGCGTTGATGGTGCGTCGAATGCTGGACAAATCGTCAAATTTTCGCGCAATACTGCCGCAGACCAGATCGCATAACGCATAGATTGACGGATCGGAAATACGATAAAAAACGCTGGTGCCTCGCCCCTCGCGTACCACCATGCCTTGCGCGGTCAGCAATGCCAGATGGCGCGACACGTTGGCTGTCGAGCAGCCGCAGGTTTCCGTCAGCTCGCCGACATTGCGCTCGCCATCACGCAGTGTGTTGAGGATGCGCAAGCGCGTCGGCTCGCCGAGCGCCTGAAAATAACGCGCCACCTGAACCAGTGCCTGATCGCTAAGTCCTTCCATGATTTACCCTCTCCTCATCAATGGTTCATCCAAAAATCCGCCTGTCGGTTGTTCGATGCTTGAATTTATTTTTGCCAGTATATTGACTATTTGCGTGATTAGTCAAATAATATAAAAAGAATGCTGATTGACGGTGATGGTGCGAAGTCACCTGAGCCGAACACTGACTGGAGCGAATAAATGATCCGATTAATGCTGGTAGCCCTAATTCTGGCGACGGCAGGCGTGCACGCGCAGACCGCGCAATCCGCTGCAGCATTGACTACGATTGCGGTCCGAAGCGGCGGCGGTTTGTCGTTCCACATGGCCGCCAGCGTGGTTGAAGCTGTGCGACAGACGCTTGTCTCGGCGCAAGTTGCCGGAGAGCTTACGCAGATTTCCGTTCGCGCCGGCGATGCCGTCAAGGCGGGGCAGCTGCTGGCACGCATTGATGCCCGCGCGGCCGAGCAGGTCGCGGCGGCGGGCGCGGCACAGGCCGATGCCGCCCGTGCTGAATTGAACGTTGCCACCCGCGATTTCGCGCGCCAGAAGCAATTGTTTGAGCGCAATTTCATCAGCCGCGCCGCGCTCGATCGCGCTGAAACGCAATTCGCCACGGCGCAGGCACAGGCCACGAGTTTGTTGGCGCAGGCCGGCGCATCGATGACGCAAGCCCGCTTCTACACACTGACGGCTCCCTATGCCGGCATCGTGGCTGAGCTGCCGGTGACGGTCGGCGATATGGTTCTTCCGGGACGTGTGCTAATGACGATCTATGACCCCAGCCGGCTGCGCGTCACGGCGAGCGTCCCGCAATCGGTCGCCGCCCTATTGGTATCTGGGAAATCGGCAACTATCGACCTGCCCGGTGCGGCGCATGCGCGCCAGGCGATCATTCCCGACCGGATCGCCATCCTGCCGGCGGCGGATCCCTCTACGCACACGGTTCAGGTCCAGATGGATTTGCCTGCAAGCGCCACTGGTCTGGTTCCGGGGATGTACGCCACGACACGTTTTGTCCTCGGCGAGGGCGGCGGCGCAAAACTCTTCGTGCCGCGTAGCGCCGTGACCCGGCGCGCTGAACTCAATCTCGTCTATGTGATTTCTGAAAGCGGAAAAGCCATGCTGCGTCAGGTCAAGCTCGGCCCCGTTCTGGCCGATGAGGTCGAAATTCTCGCCGGACTGGCTGCCGGCGAACGGGTTGCCGCAGAGCCTCTCGTTGCGGCGCGGCAGCCCTGACCACCCTTTGGAATCCGACATCATGAAACAGGAGTCCTTAGGTATTGCAGGCCGCGTCGCAGCATTTTTTCAGAGTGCGCAAATTACCCCATTGTTGGCAATAGTCGCCTTCTTGCTGGGTCTGTTTGCCATCGTCGTCACGCCGCGAGAGGAAGAGCCGCAGATCAACGTGACCATGGCTAACGTGATGATTCCGTTTCCCGGAGCGTCGACCAAGGATGTCGAGCAAATGGTGGCGGGGCCGGCTGAACAGGTGCTGTCACAGATTGCCAATGTCGAGCACGTAATGTCGGTCTCCCGCCCCGGGCTGGCAATTGTCACTGTCCAGTTTGAGGTTGGCGTGCCGCGCACCGAGGCTTTGGTGCGCCTATACGACACCGTCAACTCAAATGCCGACTGGTTGCCGTCCGGGCTCGGCGTAATGGCGCCCATCATCAAACCGAAGGGGATCGACGACGTGCCGATCGTCGCCTTGACGCTATGGTCAAAACAACCTGATGTAGGCGCTTTCGACATCGAGCGTGTTGCGCATAGTATCGAAGCGGATCTCAAGCGCGTACCCGGTACGCGCACCGTCAGCACCATTGGCGGGCCGGGGCGCGCGGTGAATGTCGAACTGGATCCGGCCCGCCTGGCGGCCAGCAATCTGACGGTGTCCGATTTGCGCACGGCTTTGCAGTCAGCGAATCTTGGCCTGCCCATCGGCGACGTACTCAGCGGTAATCTTGCGGTGGCCATCGAGTCCGGCCCCTTTCTGGCCGACGCACGCAACGTGGCGGAACTGGTGGTTGGCGTCAAAGGTGCCAAACCTGTATTTCTCGGTGATGTGGCCACGGTCAGTGATGGACCGCCGCCG
>CAZAGR010000281.1:0-4043 GCA_964484585.1 uncultured Propionivibrio sp.
AACGCGGCGCAAAATCCAGAGCATTCAGCCCTGCTGATGAGCATGGCGCAGCAAGGGGGTGGGCGCTACTTTGCCGCAAAGAGCCAGGCCCAGATTCTGAGTGCCTTGAAGAGAATCGTTTCTGAAATTCAGTCCGTGAATACTGCGTTTGCCGCGGCGAGCATCCCACTCTCGACCACTAACCGATCGCAAAATCTGAACGAGGTCTACATCGGACTGTTCCGGCCATCGCTCGAGCCACGGTGGTACGGTAATTTGAAAAAATTCAAAATCGACAAAACCACCATCGACCTCGTCGATGAAGTCGGGACGTCTGCGCTCAACACGCAAACCGGTTTTCTAAGCGACTGCGCCCAGACCTTCTGGACCACAAGTTCGGGAAAATGGTGGGACACGGTCAAAATCGGTGCAAAGTCGGTACTGGACAACGCCACGATCAACCCCATACCCAAGAGCGCTTGCAAGGACACGCTGCTCACCAAGGCAGGAGCCACCATAATACCAACGCCCGTGCCGCTGCCCGGAACCTTGCCTGACCCGATTCCCTGGTATGAATATTCAGACCTGCCGGATGGGCAAAGTGTGGAAAAGGGCGCCGTGGCCGAGGTGATACGCCGTGGCAACATCGATTACACGGACTGGAAGGAACACCGCAAAATTTACACCCGAAGTGGCGCTGCACTGGCCGAATTGTCCGCGGCGACCACGGGCCTGAGCGGTTACATTCGCGGCGTTGATATTGACGAAGATGGGAACCACCTGGCCGAACGCACGCCCGGCGATGTGCGACCCTCCGTCCATGGCGACGTCGTCCATTCCCGTCCGCTGGCGGTCAACTACGGGCTTAACGATACGGTCATCTACTACGGCTCGAATGATGGCATGCTCCGGGCCGTTGATGGTGCGACCGGCAAGGAAAAATGGGCCTTCATTCCTCCCGAATTCATGGAGACGGCGCGCCAGACCCGCCTCATGCAAAATACGCCGCCGGTTGCCTTTGGCGCCACCCCCGCAGTCGGTTCGACGCGCAAAGATTACATGTTCGACGGCTCGGCAGGGCTTTACCAGGCGGCAGCCAATGCCAACGTCTGGCTTTTCCCGACCATGCGGCGAGGCGGACGCCTGGTGCACGGACTGGATGTAAAGACCGCGACGCCGACGCTGAAATGGGTGCATGGCTGCTCCAGCCTTGACACCTCTGCCGCCTGCGCCGATTCGGATTTCGCCGATATCGGTCAAACCTGGTCGGTTCCGGTCGTCACCAAGATCGCCGGCTACCCGGGCGGCGGGGCGGCACCCAAACCTGTCGCGGTGTTCGGCGGTGGCTATGACAACTGCGAAGATTCGGCACCACCCACACCGCCGAACTGGACAACTCTGTGCGCCAGCGGCAAGGGTAAGGCGGTGTATGTGGTCGACGCCGACACGGGTGCGTTGGTCAAAAAATTCACGCTCAGCGGAATGCGCGGCGTGACGGCAGGCATATCCTTCGTCGATATCAATAACGACGGCTATTCCGATTACGGCTATGTCGCGGATCTCGGCGGCGCGCTCCATCGCCTGAGTTTCATCAACACCCCGGCCGGCGCGTCGCCGCTGGCGGCGGCGAACTGGAGCATCAAGAAAATCGCTTATACGAGTGGAGCCCGCAAGTTCATGTTTGCGCCCGCCGTCACTTACGGCGGCGTGGCCCAGGTAAGTGGGTCGAGTGTTTACTCCGTCTATGCGGCACTGGGATCCGGCGACCGCGAGCGACCGCTGTCGGTAGACTATCCCTACACGCAAACTGTGCAGAATTATGTCTATGCGTATCGGGACATTCTGGAAGCCTACGACGCCAGCCCCGCTGCGCCAGCCTGCAACCTGGATCGCAATCCCGCTACAGCGGG
Source organism: uncultured Propionivibrio sp. (assembly GCA_964484585.1). Taxonomy (GTDB): domain Bacteria; phylum Pseudomonadota; class Gammaproteobacteria; order Burkholderiales; family Rhodocyclaceae; genus JADKHX01. Next base: position 1,890 of record CAZAGR010000281.1, read on the forward strand.
AACAGCGACGGACCCGGATTGCGTGCTCGACTACACCACCGCCGGCGCCACCTGCACTTCACCCGGGATACTGCCAACCGCCACCCCGATGAAGCAGGCGTGGCGGGTCGGGTTTGTGTATCGGGGCGAACAAGCAGTGACCCAACCGATCATTCTTGGCGGCATGGTCGCGGTCAATACCTCCCGACCGGTTCCCGCCGGCGTCTGTAGTGCCAATCTGGGCGAGGGCGGCGGTTATTTTCTTAACCTGCTCAATGGCTCAGGCGCCATCGGCGTTAGCGGTAACTGCGGCGGCGATGTCCGTGGCACCTTTACAGGCATCGGCATGCCAACCGATCCAGTCGTGGTGAACCTGCCCGGCTTGGATCCAATCTGTATCGGCTGTGTCAGCAGGACAAACACTAACCCCACAGTGGGTAGCTTGTTGTTTCAGCCGACGGTGATTCCGCCGCCGATATCAAAGATCAAGCGCAAGAAATATCGTTATACCTCGGTTGATTGAGTAGGTTTGCTGGGCTGACTTTGGTCGGCCCAGTTTTTTTGCGACACAGAAAAATCGGCGTTGACGCTACGGCGTCGAATCCATGCCGGATTCCTGCAAAGCAGGCGTCAGCTATATCGCTGGCGGCCAATCTGGGTGGCCGGCAACATACGGATCCAATCCGCACCGGTGCCGGCTCCGTTCTGCTAACGCCCGCAATCCGCTGAAAGTGACCAGCCGCCGGTATGGCTGTCGCCCTTATGTCTCTCACCCTTACGTCTGTCATCCTTATGCCTTGCCGAGTTGTTGCAATAGTTATAGGCTGTCGCGTCAGGTTCCTTGAACCTCAGCTTTTCCGAGGATTGGTCGATCATGCCCTCTGTTGAAGCGGTATTTCGATTTAAAAAGTCGGCGATGGCGGGACGGCGCTGGTTAGCGCGAACCCTTGCAATCTGCGGGCTGTTGCTCCTTGGCGCGTCGCAAGTGCTCGCGGCGATCCCGGCCAGCGAGCGCGCCGTGTTGCTCGATCTCTTTACCTCGACGGCTGGCCCGACCTGGGTGAATCATGAAAACTGGGGAAACGCCGCTGGCACCGAATGCACTTGGTACGGTGTCATTTGTGACGAGGCACAAAACCATGTGACAGGGATCGATTTGGGCTGGCGCAATAACCTGCTGACAGGTCCGCTGCCGTCGCTTAGCGGCCTGACGGAGCTGCAGTTTTTCCAGGCCGCCAGCAATCCCTTGAGTGGTCCGATTCCCACACTGAGCGGGCTGACCAAGCTGAGAAATTTTAACGTCGCCGGAAACGGCTTGACGGGTGGCATTCCCGCACTCAGCGGGCTCAACGCCTTGGAATGGTTCAACGTTGCCACCAACCAGTTATCAGGACCTATACCGGACCTCGGTGAACTCAAGGCCTTAAAGTTTTTCTGGGTCCAACAGAACGCGCTGACCGGAACTCTCCCCATTCTCGACGGGCTCGTACATCTGCAATCGTTTCACGCCGACACCAATAAGCTGACAGGTACGATTCCTCCATTGATTTCGCTCACCGCTTTGGAAGAATTTGACGTGAAGGAAAATCAACTGCGCGGAAGCATTCCATCGCTCAGCGGCCTTAAAAACTTGCAAACATTCAGTGTGGGCAATAATCAGCTGACAGGCTCTATTCCGTCTCTTGAGGGACTGACCGCGCTGAAGTTCTTTCACGCATGGGGTAACACCTTATCCGGTTCAATCCCGCCCCTCAGCAGCTTGACCGCGCTGGAAGACTTTCGCGTTGGCTTCAATCTACTCAGTGGTTCACCGCCGATGCCGCCCGCCTCATTGCTAGCCAATCGTAGCGATATTTGCAACAACCTCCTGTTAGCCAGCCCCGATCCTGCGGTAAATCTTGCTTGGACGGCACCGCAGGATGCCTATTGGGCGGGTCCGGATCACAACTGGCTCGCCTGCCAGCAAGGCTCGCACCGCCTCACGGTTGCTCTGGCCGGCGCCGGGTACGGTCAGATCAGTTCGACGCCCTCCGGAATTTCATGCTATCGCCCGCAGCCCGGTGTTGCCTATCTGGTCGCCGCCGATTGCGAAGAGGAATTCGACGCGGGAACCGTAGTTGAGCTACGCGTTACCAGCATTGCGGGGAGCAGTTTTCTTGGCTGGACGGGTGCCTG
>CAZAGR010000282.1:0-4011 GCA_964484585.1 uncultured Propionivibrio sp.
CAGTGCTGATCGCTCGCGCTTGCCGTAGGACGCACATGCGCCAAGCAAGGAGAGCCATCTCATCGGCTTGCCGATCCCCGCGCTGATGCATGGGGGCGCGCAGAAATGCCGGGCTGACTTGCTTGGGCAGCAGGTCTTGCATGAATTTTCTGATCAGATCTTCGGCGTACTCTTTGAGGCGCTGCGCGTTCCCTTCGAAATCCCCGAAGCAACCCCGCTCCTGCATTTCCTTGAGCGGGAAACGGGTGAAGTCCATCTCTGGCTCTTGATCGACGACCGAGCTGTCCGTTTCGACATCCTCGATCAGGATGTCAGCGGGGATACCCAAACCCTGGTTGAGTCGGCGGATCATGGGCAGGGACAGCGGACGCTTGCGCGACAGCACCTCCGAGACCTTGGAGATCGAACCGATGTAGGGAATCAGATCCTTGCGGGAGAGCTGCATCTGATCCATCCGAAAAAGAATCGACTCGATCGGATCGGCCTTGACCGGAGGAACGGTTTGGCGTTCGAAGTCCTGGATGACCAAGGCCAGCAGCTCGAGCTCGTTTTCTTCCTTGGAGTTGACCTTGGGGTCGAGCGACATAAGCGCAGACAAGCGCGCCATCGCAGCTTTGTAGTCTTCCGCACTCTTAATGATCTTCACATTCATCGCCATCTCCATCTGTCGTTTGCTTGCCTCACACATGCCTGTCTAGAACTTTTTCTTGTCGTACTCGGCATGCGTCCCCACCCACTCAACGACCACCAGTCCGTTCTGGTATCGGACTTTGACCACGAGCCGATATGAGTTGCCCTTTATGTCAAAAATTACCCTGTTGTCGGCCAAGAAATCCGCGCTTCTATATCTGCGCTTGATGTCATGTGGCGTTTTCCAGTTTTCACGCTCAACGTCCGTCTGCCACGCGTCCAGTGGCCCCCGCGAGGCTGCATGATCTTTTTTGAACGCCTCGAGGATGGGCAAACCCAGAATTCGCATGTGGGGACGATGTGTGCATGTTTAGGCTCGTAGTGTATTTCCCAAAACGGGAAATGTCAATAATGGGTAGAACAATTAGTGGGAAGTAACGGCATCGCGCGAAGTTAATTGCGGAAGGACTGGGTGTCGGGATGGCCGGCGCGAAGCCTTTCGCGAGGCAGGATTGCAGCACGGAGCCTGGTAGGAGGTGGTAGTAGCTCGAAAAGCTTCCTCCGAAGCCCTCGTCGGCCTCACTCCTTCCCAAGAAACGCGAAATGCTTTAAGAGGGCGGTCCTTCAGGTGGGGGTTCTCCACCACCAGAACGAACGAAGTGTTGTATTAACCCCTGTTGTACTTAAGTTGGATTAAAAATATGCCCGGTATTCGCGTCAAAGAAAATGAACCGTTTGAGGTTGCTGTTCGCCGTTTCAAGCGTGCAATTGAAAAGACTGGTCTGCTGACCGAACTTCGCGCTCGCGAGTTCTATGAGAAGCCGACGACGGAACGCAAGCGCAAGCATGCGGCTGCCGTGAAGCGCCACCACAAGCGCATCCGCAGCCAGACCTTGCCGCCGAAGCTGTACTAAACCGGTAGCTGACAGATTCTGAAAGCCAGGTCATATGATGTGACCTGGCTTTTTGTGTTTCCAGCGATTTCGGATATCGCTCGATATGTGTTTCGGCCGCTTAATACTGCTCTTCTGAAAGCGGTGGTGGTGTAATATCGAACGGCTGACGTAGCGGGTTTGCGTTGCTTATCAACTATTTTTGAACGCCCGACATGAAACAACTTAGCGGACTGGATGAACTGTTTTTGGCGCTGGAAGAGAGCAACCAGTGTATGCACGTTGCGGCTCTCGGGATTTACGATCCATCCACCGCCCCGGGCGGACAAGTGCGGTTGCGCGATATTCTGGCGCACATCCAGCGTCGTCTTGACGTTGCGCCGGTTTTTCGCCGCCGCCTTGTCACGGTTCCCTTTAACGTCGATCGGCCCTATTGGATTGATGTAGCGCGTGTTGATCTTGAATACCATGTTCGTCATATAGCGTTACCTCATCCGGGCGACTGGCGGCAGCTTTGCATCCAGATCGCGCGCCTGCATTCGCAGCCGCTCGATCGCAACAAGCCGCTGTGGCAGGCGTATGTCATTGAAGGTTTGAATCATGTCGAGGATGTGCCGCCGGGCAGCTTTGCGGTGTACATCAAATTTCATCACGCCGCAGTCGATGGCGACGCCAGTGCTCAAATTCTGCGCGCATTGCACTCGCTGATCTCTGTGCCGGAACATCATGGGCCGATTCATCCGCGTATCGTGGATGCGCCGCCAACGGCAATGGAGCTTTATGCTCGTGCGGCTGGCAACATTTTGCCCCGCAGCGCCCGAATGTGGCACACGGGGATTGCAGCCGGTATGAAACTGACTGCGCTGGCGACCGAGTCGGTGTTTCGCCGTCTGACCAAGCGCAGCGGATCGCTCAAGCAGGAATTTTATGAGCAGGTGGGTTGGCCGAATTCGTTTAAAGAGTCGCGCTTTGGCGGCGCGGTATCTTCACGGCGTATGGTTGAAGGTGTTCGATTGTCGCTCCCCATAATGCAGCGCGTCCGCACCCGGGTTGAAGGCTCGACAATCAATGATGTCTTCCTGGCCGTTGTAGGAGGAGCGATGCGCAGCTATCTGTCTGACTGTGGTGATGCCGTCGACGCATCGTTTGCGGCGGGCGTTCCGGCTACCCTGCGCGATACTTTGCCGGGTGGCGAAACGGGCAACCAGATTGGCTTTACACGCATGCTCATGCACGTGGAAATAGCCAATCCACTCGAACGCCTGAAGGCAATCTGCCGGGATGGCAAGAGTGCACGGCAGACGACAGACATCCTTGGACGTTCCCTGATCAAACAGTTGGCCGATGAAATGCCGACCCGTTTCAGTACTAGCCTGGTCAATAATTTTCTGACCGGTTATCTCAGCTCGGTGGTTTCGAATGTACGCGGTCCCGATGTGCCTATGTACCTCGCCGGGGCACGACTCAAGCGATTTTATCCACTGGGTATGGTGATGAATGGTGTTGGCCTCAGTGTCAGCGGATTCAGCTACTGCGATGAACTGTGGGTTACGGCAGTGTCATGCCGGAAAATGCTGCCTGATCCGGAGCGTTTTTCGCGTGCGCTGACGGCAAGTTTGCACGAATTGGCTGACGCAGTTGAAACGGGGCGTGAACGTACGATCATTCAGGTTCCGGATAGTCACCTAAGGGTGACTGACGCGAAGCCGAATCGTCTTTCTACGCCTGTCATGGCGGAACCCAAGCCACGACGGCTGCGTAAAAAGCTTGGTGGCGGCCGATTGCGCTCCATGCCGGAGGCTAAGCGTACGCACACTGCCAATTATGTCGCTGTTGAAGTCGCTGCACCGATCCAGGGCGTAGGCGACATGCCCGTCCTCGCGGCGGCTGTCGCAAATACAAAAATCAACTAATGTGAGGAGTTTCCTATGAAACATTTGTCTGGGATGGACAGCCTGTTTCTGGCCATGGATCGTGGTCACAATCATATGCATGTGGCCAGCCTTGGTATTTATGATCCGTCCACAGCACCGGGTGGCAAGGTGCGATTCAAGACCGTGCTGAATTACTTTTCCAGCCGGCTTAATCTGGCCAAGGTATTTCGCCGTCGTTTGGTGAAAGCTCCGCTCGGCCTTGATCGCCCCTATTGGATCGAGGACGGCGAGATCGATATCGAGTATCACGTGCGGCATATTGCCCTGCCCCATCCGGGCGACTGGCGGCAATTGATGATTCAGTTGGCGCGAATTCACGCGCGTCCTCTGGATATGACCAAGCCGTTGTGGGAAGCTTACATTATTGAAGGTCTGGACAATATCCCCGGAATACCTGCGGGCGGTTTTGCCTTGTACACAAAAATGCACCATTCAGCGATCGATGGCGAATCGGGTGCAGAGCTCACGCGCGTGCTGCATTCGCTGAGCCCCGAGCCAACACCGGATGAGTTGGAGGGGTCTGGAACCGTTGTGGCCGAGCGCGAACCCACTGC
>CAZAGR010000283.1:0-3987 GCA_964484585.1 uncultured Propionivibrio sp.
GGCTATGCGCCGGACGGTTGGCAAAATTTGCAGCAGATTTTCCCAGACTACAATCATCAGGGCTTGGTCGAGTGCGGCCTGATCATTGTCAATGAGCAGGGACGCCGCTATGACCGCTTCCGTGATCGCATCATGTTTCCTATTCTCGATCAGCGCGGTAATGTGATTGGTTTCGGTGGTCGCGTGCTCGGCAATGACGAGCCCAAGTATCTGAATTCGCCGGAAACGCCGCTGTTCGAAAAAGGACGCGAACTCTACGGACTGCCGCAGGCGCGCAAAGCCATCCGCGAGCAAGACACCGTGCTCGTGGTTGAAGGTTATATGGACGTCGTGGGACTGGCCCAGTGCGGTGTTGAGAACGTGGTCGCCACACTGGGAACTGCGGCGACAGAAGCCAATGTTCAGAAGCTGCTCAAACAAGCCAGCCGTGTGGTGTTTTGCTTTGACCGTGACAATGCCGGCGATCGTGCCGCGTGGCGTGCAATGGACGTCAGTCTTGGCCATCTGGCCGACAACAAGGTGGTCGAGATTCTGCAGATGCCGGGCAACCAGGATCCGGACGAATTCATCCGCGAACACGGGAGGGATGCATTCCTACACCATGCCCAGAGCGCAACGCGCTTGAGTGAGTTCATGTTGCGCGAATTGGCGAAGCAATCCAATCCCAGCACGCCAGAAGGTCGCGCCATGCTGGTGCATTTGGCAAAACCACTATTGCAAAAAGTGTCGGCGCCCATTCTGCGCGTGCAACTGACGAAGGAGATTGCCGCGCGGGCCCAGGTTTCGCAGGCGGAACTTGAAGCGCAATGCGAGCTTAGACCGCTGGCGCGCGGCCGAGCAGCGCCAGCTCGATCGAGCCATCGACCCCAGGCGCGATCGATCGAACACCAATTGCTGCAAATTGTCATTCGTCGCCCCGTGCTTGCAGCACGGTTACCTCACGATCTGGTAGATACCAATCAACCTGAAGGCGCGGCCTTGCTGGCAATCGCTGATGCGATCGAGCATGGTTTGATGCCGGCGGGCGATCTGGCCATGGTGACCGAGTTTTTTCGCGGTTCCGTTCACGGAGAATTATTTTCGTCCATGGCGGCGGCGCTACTTGAAGCTGAAGATGACCCGGGAACCGACGAAGAGGTTTTTGTCGACACCATTGCCCATTTACATAACTCAGCCCTCGATCGCGAGGTAAAAGGGCTGGTTGCCCGAGCGCGCCAGGGGCTAAATCCAGAAGAACGCACACGCCTCTCGGAGCTGTTAGCAAGAAAATCCGGGTCGGCGGTGACTGATCCGGGTCGCACGCTCTGATATAATTGCCGGTTTCACGGAACGACCATCTTCAGCGCCAAGCCCGTTTTATGGGCATCGGGAAGATGTGTCGCGTTCACGCCGAGGATCGCCATGCCGAAACAAGCCGCGAAGCCAAGCAGGAGCCCTGTCAAGGCGCGCCCTGTTGTAAAAACTGCCGCCAAACCCGCCGCTAAGCAGCCTGCCAAGAAAGTGGCGGTTGCTGTTCGCAAGCCTGCACCGATTAATCCGGCAGCCTTGCGTAAATCCGCTACCGTAAGCGCCAAGCCGCATTCCAAAGTAATGGCCAAGGCACCAATCAAGGCACCCGCGAAGTCCGTCGCCAAGTCTACGAGCAAGGTAAGCGCCAAGCCAGCTGTAAAACCAGTTGTGAAGGCGCCTGCACGAAGCGCACTCAAGAGCGCAGCCAAGGAGCCGGTGAAAAAACAACCCCAGGTCGCTGCAAAAGCAACTCTGAAGCCGACCGCTGCCGTAAAAAAGGACGTCAAACAATCCGCTGGCAAGGCGGACGTAACGCCGACAAAGTCACAGACCCCAGCGAAATCGGCCGCGATCAAGGAGGTACACGCGACGCCGGTGCCGATCACTGAGATTCACGCCCCGGTGGCACCCCCGGTAAGTGTTGTTCCTGCGGCACCTACCAAGCCGATCAAGGGCGGTCGCAAATCCAAAGACAAGCATCAGATTATGCCTCCGGCCGCTGCGCCGCTGGACATGGATACGCGCCGAACGCGTCTCAAGACGCTGATCGCCCTGGGCAAAGAGCGCGGATACCTGACCTACGCCGAGATCAATGACCACCTGCCCGATGATTTGGTTGATGCCGAGCAGATAGAGTCGATCATCTCGACTTTCAACGACATGAGCATCAAGGTTTATGACGAAGCTCCTGCCGCCGAGGAGCTTTTGCTGACCGATGCGATAACCGGTCAGGTGGATCAAGCTGAGGTTGAGGAGCAAGCAGAGCAGGCCCTATCGACGGTCGACTCGGAGTTCGGTCGCACAACCGACCCGGTGCGCATGTATATGCGTGAAATGGGCACGGTTGAACTGTTGACGCGTGAGGGCGAGATCGAGATTGCCAAGCGTATCGAAGACGGCTTGAAGCATATGGTGATGGCAATTTCCGCGTGCCCCACAACTGTCGCCGAGATGCTCGACATGGCGGCTAAAGTTGCCCGCGACGAAATGCGTGTCGACGAGTTGATTGATGGCCTGATTGACCCCAACGCCATCGAAGATGACATGGCATCTCTGGAAGATGACCTTGGTGTCGATGAAGGCGAAGAAGATGATGACGAGGACGGCACCCGCGTCTCAGCGGCCCTGCTGCAGCTCAAGCAGGATGCGTTAGAACGCTTTTCGTTGCTCCACGATCTTTACGGCAAAATGATGGCGTCGCTGAGCAAGAAGGGCTCTCAGGACAAGGGCTACCAGCGCATCCAGAAACAGATCTCCGATGAGTTGCTGAACATTCGTTTTACCGCAAAAACAACTGAACGCCTGTGTGACTCGGTGCGCGGCATGGTGGAAGCTGCACGCAGCCATGAACGCAAGATTCTGCATCTTTGCGTCGACAAGGCGCGCATGCCGCGTCAGCATTTCATCAAGGTATTCCCGGGTTTTGAAACCGACCTCGAGTGGATCAAGTCGGAGGTGCAATCCGGCAAGCCCTATGCCGCGATGATGATGCGTCTGGCGCCCAACATTCTCGACGAGCAACAGAAGTTGATTGATTTGCAGACTCGTATTGGTCTACCGTTAAAAGAGCTCAAGGACATTAACAAGCAGATGTCGACGGGCGAAGCCAAGGCGCGCCGTGCAAAGCGCGAGATGACCGAGGCCAATCTGCGTCTTGTTATCTCGATTGCAAAGAAATATACCAACCGCGGTTTGCAGTTCCTTGACCTCATTCAGGAAGGCAATATTGGTCTGATGAAGGCGGTGGACAAGTTTGAATACCGTCGCGGCTACAAATTTTCAACCTACGCCACTTGGTGGATCCGTCAGGCCATCACGCGTTCCATTGCCGATCAGGCCCGCACCATTCGCATCCCCGTGCATATGATCGAAACGATCAACAAGATGAACCGTATCAGCCGTCAGATATTGCAGGAAACCGGCTCGGAACCTGATCCCGCGACCCTGGCGCTGAAGATGGAAATGCCCGAGGACAAGATCCGCAAGATCCTCAAGATCAGTAAAGAGCCGATCTCGATGGAGACGCCGATCGGTGACGATGACGACTCGCATCTGGGCGACTTTATTGAAGACCAGATCACGCTTGCACCGGCCGACGCGGCCCTGTTTGCCTCGCTGCGCGAGATTACCAAGGAAGTGCTCGACAGCCTGACGCCGCGCGAAGCCAAAGTGTTGCGCATGCGTTTCGGTATTGAGATGAATACGGATCACACGCTGGAAGAAGTCGGCAAACAGTTTGACGTTACCCGCGAGCGCATCCGTCAGATCGAAGCCAAAGCCTTGCGCAAATTGCGTCATCCGACCCGTTCGGAAAAACTGCGCAGCTTCCTGGATTCGGAGACCTGATTGCATCGGGATATACGGGTGTTAAGTTGGCCGTATCCCGGACATTGAGCAGCACGGGCCTGTAGCTCAGTTGGTTAGAGCAGAGGACTCATAATCCTTTGGTCGTCAGTTCAAGTCTGACCGGGCCCACCA
>CAZAGR010000284.1:0-3986 GCA_964484585.1 uncultured Propionivibrio sp.
CAGGTCACCTAACCGCTTTTAGTGATATCTGTGAGATCGGGAAGGGTGGCGGCGGACTTGCGATGACGATGAGACAAAATCAAACCGCGATTACAACTTGACTTGACCAATCCGTACGGGCAGGGAATACTCCGCTTCACTTGGTTGAAATGCCTATCCTTTGCAACCAACGCATATAGAGAGTGAGCGCAAGATGATGCTGAACCTGAGAAAACTGGTATTTGCATTGCTACTGTCGGCGACGTTTTTCGCGCTTGCGCAAGTGACACTCGAAGCTGTGCCGGAAAATAAGCCATTGGCTGAGAATCAGAGTCTGGCTAGGTTGTTAGAGCAAACCATGCAAGGTAGCAAAACGCCCGCGCTGGGCGCGCTTGTCATGCAAGCTGGCAAGATTACCCAGTTGGCGGTGCGAGGCGTGCGTCGCAATGATCGATCTGAAGCCGTTTTGGATACCGATGTCTGGATGATCGGTTCGACTGCAAAGCCGATGACCGTGGCCTTGATTGCCAAACTGGTAGATCGTGGCGTGCTGGCGTGGGACAAAACGCTGGCCCAGATGCTGCCAAAGTTGGCCGCTGGCATGCGTGCCGAATATCGCGACGTAACTTTGTTGCAATTGGTGTCGCACCAATCCGGTCTGCCGCGCGACATTAGCAATAGTAAAACCATCGCAGCATTTTTTTCCGATAAGCGTCCGCTGCCGCAACAACGCCTTGCCTACATTAAGGCGGCCTTAAAGGAAAAGCCAGTTGCCGCGCGCGGCACACCGGGCAACTATTGCAACACAGGCTTTGTCATCGCTGCCGTTATTGCCGAGCAAGCCACGGCTAGCAATTTTGAGCAATTAATGCAGAGTGAAGTGTTCCAGCCCCTGGAGATGAAAAGTGTCAACTTTGGCCCCACGCAAGAGGGGCAAGTACGCGGCCATCGCGCGGGCAAGCCGGTTTTGCACGCACCCAAGGAAGATACTGACGGCGTACCCATTGTTTACACAGCGGCTGGTTATGTCACCGTAAATTTGCACGATTGGGCGCTGTTTTGCCTGGACCAAATGGCGGGTATTCATGGCGGCGGTAAATTGCTCAAACCCGAGTCATATCGATTGATGCAAACCGCGCAAGCGGGCGGCCAAAGCGGGCTTGATTGGGGCATACAAGAATCTATCGCTGGACGTAAAGGGCCGGTTTTGCTACACGGCGGCTCGGACGGCAATTGGCTCGCCTGGGTAGCACTGTTTCCAGAGTTGAATAGTGGCGTCCTGGTGATAGCCAATGCAGCAGAAGGCATGGATGGCGATCAAGTCACCAAAGCCGTGTTGGGCGGCGTGCTTCCTCAGCTGAGCTCGGCGAAATAACAGCTGGTGCGCTTGCCGCCGATGTGGTGGCCTGCGCTGGCAGAATCGTTGACGAAAGTAATGATCCGCATCTGGGAGTCGCAGATTGGGCACAGCAGCGGGAAGACCACATTGATGCGCGCCTGCAGCAGGTCCCACAGGTAGCGCGACTCGGCACGATGGCGGGGCGCTTCGCCGGTCGCCGTCACCACTGAGCGCAGCGGTGCATTTGGGGGCCAGCACGCCATCATGAAAACCTCTTTGAGCGCAAATCACTCACGCCAGCAAGTCGCCATGTCGAGCAGCCGTAGTTACTTCACGTTGCTCTTCGCTGCGCTGTTCAGTCGAACTGTGCCCGACGATTGCGCTAACCGTTCTTGTATCAAACGGTGCACGGCTTGAACTGGCGCGTGCCATCAATGATGCTTAGGCACTTAATCCCGGCAATGCGCACAAAAGACTGCCTGGCGAACCTCAGCGTTACATTGCCTTAAAAAGATGAACATAGGCACGGCTAACCGGCAACATTACGTCGGAGTCCTTGATGCGTGCAAATAGCCGGCTTGCTTCATCTCTTTTTGTGCCGGAAATGTACGCAAGATTTATCAAGGTTGATCGATGGACTTGCCAGAACTGGTCGGGATCCAGCTGTTCGACCAACTCGGCGATGGGGGTACGAATCAAATATTCCCCTGCGCTCGTCTTCACCACTGTGTATTTTTCGTCGGCTTGAAAATACATGACATCATCAATGGCAATCTGGTGCGTCAGCTCACCCTGGCTGGCGCGGACATACCGAAGACGTTGCGCTACTGGCATTGATGCATGCGGCACCAGCCGCTTCAAAGCCTCGTACAAACGCGAGTCGGAAATCTCGGGGGCAGCAGCCGTTGGCGCGGCAAGGGTCTCCTTAATTCGCTCGAGAGTACGGGCGAGCCTTTCGCGCTTCACTGGCTTGAGCACATAGTCCAGGGCAGCGTGCTCGAACGCCTGCACGGCATATTCATCATAAGCAGTGACGAATATCACGCGGGTGGCGCCCTCGATGCCCTGAGCTACCTCCAGCCCGGTAAGGCCAGGCATCTGAATGTCGAGAAATGCAAGCCCGGGCTGTAACCGGGAAATCTCTTTTGCCGCCTCGATGCCGTTGCGGGCAACATGGACAATCTCCAGCTCGGGCCAGAGCAGCGCGATTTGATCAACAAGGTACTGGGCCAGGTGCGGCTCATCGTCGGCAATCAGTGCGCTTGTCATGATCGGGCAGTGTAGGGCAGATTCAGACTGGCGCGGACACCCTCAGGTTGTCCTGTCAGGGTCAGTGATGCATCGTCCGAGTAACGCGTTTGCAGCCGTGTACGAATGTTCTCCAGCGCCATGCCGCCTCCGGGCCGGGCCGGGCGGCGCGGCTGATCGAGGCCAAGGCCATCATCCTCAATGAAAACCTCCAGCCTGCCTGAATTCACCTTGGCACTCACCCTAATTTGCCCTCCCTCGATCTTCGGCTCCAAGCCATGATGAATCGCGTTCTCGATCAAGGGCTGCAACAGCAATGGGGGCAACATTGCCAAGCGCGCCTCGGGGCTGGCATCAATAACAAAGCTCAAACGATCGCCCATGCGAATTTGAAGCAACTGCAAATAACTTTGCGCCATCTCTAGTTCGGCGTCGAGCGTGCTGTCGTCCTTGCGCAACTGCCCAAGACTACCGCGCAAGTAGTCGGTGAACGCTTCCAGCATCTGGCTGGCTCGCTGCGGCTCATAAACCATCAGACTTTGCACATTGGCCAACGTATTGAACAGAAAATGCGGCTCAATCTGGGCTTGTAGCATCCGTAGCTGCGCTTCGGTGGCCAGGCGCTGAAGTGCGTTTTGCTTGTCACGCTGCCGCCACCAGAGCCAGTTTGCCGCGGTAATTACCAAGGTAATGCCAAGAAAAGTCACCAAGCCCTGCGAGTCCTTGACCAACGTGCCCCAGACATCAACCTTGAAGACCGCGCCAATGAGGCTAAAGCCGATAGCGCCCCCCAGTACGGCACCTGTGATACTGACTGCACTGAAGAAAAGCCCTATGCGCCAATCCCGAATTGCCGAGAGTCGATTGATGACGGTGTCAGGCAGTAATAGTTCAAGGCCGCGATAGAGCGCGTGAATCACGTAACAGATACTGAAGCAAATGAGCGCATTGGTTGCTAGCAACGAGCGCCACCACCGGAAGTCGTCCAGGCGGCCGCCAAAAATTCCCGACAGGACCACTATGCCAAAGGTGATGGCGATGGCGAGTCCCGTAGAAATAGCCAAGCGCGCCCAGAGTGGCTCCGTGCGGACCTTTTTGAGCACCCAGAACGAACGCCATGCTTGATGAAAAGAGTTTTTGATTTCCATGACAAGCAGTCTATGCAATGCGCTTTAATCTTTACTCCGGTTTGCGACGAATCGACAATGGCGCTGACGATTGGCATTTGCGAAGGATTGGAAATTCAATGGGCTTTCGGGGAGTATGGATGACGCTGGGTGTAGCCGTCAATCGCCGAGTTTGGCCCGGCAGGCGCCACGATTCGCAGTAAATTCCTCCGAATAGCACCCCAAGCACTGCGCAAGTAGCGCCATGAGTTATCAAGAGACGATCGAACGGCAGCAATAGGCAGAGGAGCGGT
>CAZAGR010000285.1:0-3958 GCA_964484585.1 uncultured Propionivibrio sp.
GCCAAGGTAAGACCGCAAGCGAATCATCGGTAATGAGCGCTCCACGGGCGTGGTCGACGTGAAACCGTCTGGCACAGTGGCTGTCATCTGCAATGACATGGCAGTCGGCCAAGCTCCGAAGATTGGCGGGTGCATGCCGAATCGAAACTACGTGGGCGAAATCCTCAATCAGATTTATCAGGCGCGGCGAGCGGCGCCCGATGTCGTCAGGCTCACGTAGAACGATGTGTAATCGAGGCGGCGGTGCTAGGGTGAGAAACGTGCGCAACAACGCTATCCGCTCGGGGGAGTCTAGCTGCATCTTGGCAAGGTCGTGGTCAAAAATTCTCAGTTGATGTCTAGCTTGCGCGAGCACGCTGTCGATAGCAGATCGATAGGCGGTTTCGCTGTCGAATCGTTCATAGGTCGGCGGCATCGTTTCCCTCCATTCAATTGAAATGCAGAAATCCGTGGCAGTGCCAGCGGTGCAGGATCGTGGCGAGTTCGTCAGTGATTTCGCAGTCGCCGGGCAGGCAGCGTGCGTCGGCTAATCTACGAATCAGGGTGTGGCCTTGGCGCGGGATTGGTTCGCGCTCCCCGTTGATATAGAACGTACTTGCGGAAAAAAGTAGTTGAGTTCGTGGGTCGAGGTGAATCCCGTTTTTTACCAAATTGGCGAAAAAAATTTTCGCCGAAAGTGGTTTGCGAGGAGGATCGAAACACACGTAAGGTTTAGGCTCAGTCAAACTTGTGCCGAGAAAATCGCGCACCAATGTTCTGCTCCATTTCACTGATTCGAGAATTGATTGAACCTGGTCGATCATTGCTGTCCCGATTTCTGACGGGTGCTTTTGAATCTGAAGGCCCGGGTCGCTATACCTGCCTTCCAGTTTGAGGTTGTCTTGCAAGAATGTGAGGAAATTATCAGCAATTTCCTGCGCCGGTGAGGTTCTGAATCCGATCGACCACGTCATGCACTCGCCCTCGGCGACGCCGTCATGAGCCCACTCCGGTGGCAGATACAGCATGTCACCCGGCTCAAGGATCCACTCTTCGGTCGGCCTGAAGTTTTTCAATATCCGCAATGGCATGCCATCGGTGAGCGTTTGATCGGCCTGCTTGCCGATGCGCCAACGCCGCCTGCCTGTACCCTGTAGCAAGAAAACGTCGTAGTTATCAATGTGTGGCCCAACGCCGCCGCCGTCGGTCGCCAGGCTCACCATGAGATCGTCAAGCCGGGCATAGGGAATGAAGTCAAAAGCACGCAACAGCCGGTCGCCTGCCGGGAGTGCCAGGTTGACCCCTTGTACGAGAAGGCTCCAAGGCGCTCGCCAACGCTTGATATCCGCCTTCCGAAACGGCCCGTGTTCGAGCTGCCAGGAATTGCCGCTGCGCGAGATGAATCTCGACTCAAGGTCATCCCTGCGACTGAGTTCGATCAGTCCGTCACGATTCAGCGCCTCGCCAAAGCCTGGAATCGCGCTGCGAATCAGCAAGGGCTTTTTCTGCCAGTAATGGTTGAGAAAGTCCTGTGCGGTGAGCCCGCCAAGCAGCTGAGGGAAGGCTTTGGAGGCGGCGATATTCATGCGACGATTATAATCACGCCCTTTTCACGGGCACACCGTTATGTCGGTTCGGATCGAATCGCTGGACCATGAAGGTCGCGGCGTCGCGCATGTAGATGGCAAGGCGATTTTCGTAGAAGGCGCATTGACCGGTGAGGTCGTTGAAACCCGGAGTTTTCATCGCAAACCGAGCTATGAGATTGCCCGGGTAACCCGCCTATTGGTCGCATCGAGTCAACGTGTGACGCCGGGCTGCGCTTATTTTGGGGTCTGTGGCGGTTGCGCTATGCAGCATTTGAATGCGCCTGCCCAGACGGCAGCCAAACAGCGTGTTTTGGAGGATGCACTTTGGCATTTGGCACGACTGCGCCCTGAGATGCAATATCCGCCGATCGCCGGCGCGCCCTGGGGATACCGTCATCGGGCGCGGATGTCGGCGCGACATGTGGTCAAGAAAGGCGGCGTACTGTTGGGATTCCGCGAGAAGCGAGGCAGTTATGTGGTCGATATGGACTCGTGTGCCGTTCTGCCACCACGAATGTCCGCATTGATCCCTGCACTGAAACAACTCCTCGGCGAGATGTCGGCGCCCGAAAGCATTCCACAAATTGAAGTGGCTATCGGGGAGGCAAGCAAAACGAACGGGTCTGCGGCGGGGCTGCAGATTGTTCTGATATTACGGCACTTGCAGCCTGTTTCCATTGACGACGAGGCGCGATTGCGACTTTTTGCCGTCAAACACGATATCGTTTGGTACCTGCAGCCGAAGGGCCCCGATACAGCGGTGCTGTTTTATCCATTGGATGCACCGATGCTTGCGTACGCGTTACCTGATTTTGGTGTCGAAATTCAGTTCAAACCCACTGAATTTACTCAAGTCAATTCCGGTATCAACCGCATGCTGGTTCGCCGCGCCATGTCATTGCTGGCGCCGCAGCCCGGCGATCGAATAGTCGATTTTTTCTGTGGGCTTGGCAACTTCACGCTTCCTATTGCTCGTCTAGGTGCTGATGTTTTGGGTGTTGAAGGGAGTGCCGGTCTTGTCAGGCGCGCCGAAGAGAATGCTCGGCACAATGCATTGATCGAACGTTGCGAGTTCCGCGTGGCGAATCTATTTGAAGTTACGGAGGAGAGCATCGCGGCATTGGGAAAAATCGATAAATGCTTGATAGATCCCCCGCGTGAAGGGGCGCTTGCGGTCGTAAAGGCATTGTCAGCGCAAGCCGGCCCAAGGCGGATTGTTTATGTTTCCTGTAACCCCGCGACGCTGGCGCGCGATGCTGCAATACTGGTGAACGAAAAGGGATATAGGCTTCGCGGAGCCGGTATTGGCAACATGTTTCCGCATACCGCGCACGTTGAGTCCATTGCGTTCTTCGAGCGGTAGAAATGAAAACGGCGGACTGGAAAGTTCCAGACCGCCGTCCCGCCAGCGCCGACTTTTTAGGTCAGTCGCGCTCGCCGCTGAAAGCCATCAGCAAGTTCAGCAAATTCACAAAAATGTTGTACACATCGAGGTAAATGGCCAGCGTCGCCGTGATGTAGTTATCCTCGCCGCCTTGCACAATTCGATTGATATCGTAAAGTATGTAGGCTGAAAAAATCACCACGGCGATCGCGGAGATGGCCAGAGACATCGCTGGAATCTGAAAGAAGATGTTCGCTACCGACGCGACAAGCAGCAGAATTACGCCGCCGAACAGAAACTTGCCGATGTTTGAGAAATCGCGCTTCGTCGTAGATGCGACGCCGGCCAGTGTCACGAATATCGCCCCCGTGCCGCCGGCGGCCATCGCAATCAAGTTTCCGCCATTGGAGAAACCCAGAGCAACTTGAAGAATTCGCGAAAGCATCAGCCCCATGAAGAACGTAAAACCGAGCAACAGCACGACGCCCATGCTCGTATTCTTGTTGCGCTCGATGCCCCACATGAAGCCCCAGGCCACAGCCAAGAACAGGATAAATGCAATGAACGGGCTTCCTGCAAGGAATGAAAAATTCAATTGCATTCCAAGCAAAGCGCCAGCGACGGTAGGAGCCATCGACAGGGCCAGCAACGCGTACGTATTGCGAAGAACACGATTTTGGCGCAGTGCAAAATCACTCGCGGTGTGGTTTGAAAGGGTGCGTATCGTTTCCATGACTTCGTTCGTCCTCCTTGGGCTAGTCTTGACTGTCAGACAGCGGATCCTACGAAAAGTTGCGACGTATTTACCTACCGTGGCCATTATATCGACACGCGGAATCAGTGCCATGTCGCTGAATAATGTCTCTCTGCTGAATTTTGGTAGGACGTTTTATCGGGAGTAGGAGGGCTACCGACCATTGCGGCGGTAACAATCGCTGCCCAACATTCGACTTCAGCGAATATAATTCATCGTTATTGGAGGTGTGGCAGAGCGGTTGAATGCACC
>CAZAGR010000286.1:0-3954 GCA_964484585.1 uncultured Propionivibrio sp.
CTGTCGATAATCTCGCCTTCCGAGAGCGAAACTTTTTTCTTCAGCAGGATCACCTTGCCCGACTTCGTCACCAGGTCCATCTTGACGTCGCAGGCCTTGGGCATAGTCATGCATTTTTCACTGTGATAAAAATCACCTGTCCACATATGTGAAACGTGGGTCCGTGAGGCCGGACTCCATTCCGCCATCGAGTGCGGATTCTTCCGCGCGTAGCGCTTGACTGCGGCGGGTGCACGACGGTCCGAGTTGCCTTCGCGCAGTACCGGATTAACGGCGCTTCCCACGGCCTTCGAATAGCGATCGCGAAGGGTCTTTTCTTCATCGGACTTGGGATCCTCCGGATAGTCGGGAATCGCGTAGCCACGCGACTGGAGTTCCCGAATAGCCGCGATCAGTTGCGGAACCGAGGCGCTGATATTGGGCAACTTGATAATATTGGTGTCGGGGTTTTGAGTCATTCGCCCCAATTCAGCCAGATTGTCCGGCACCTTCTGAGCTTCAGTCAGGCAGTCGGAAAATTCGGCCAGAACTCGGCCCGCCACGGAGATGTCGCTGCCGACGACATCAACCCCCGCTGGCGCAGCAAAGGTTTGAATAATGGGCAGAAACGAATACGTCGCCAGCAGCGGCGCCTCATCCGTCAGCGTGTATATGATTTTTGATTTTTTGGTGGCCATCGTCATCCCCTCGCACTTAGGCAGCTAATTAACTATCGTTGGTCCTATTGGAAGTACTTGTCGCCAAACGCGTGCTTTTCGGCACAGCCATGAAGGTGACAACCCAGCCATCTTAAACAGTATTTCAGCGAAAGAACGCCGCATATTGGGGGGAAGCGTTTGTTACCGCTTCGTTCAGGCGCACTTCAAGACATAACTACCGGTCTTGTTGCCGCCGACCTTCTCGACCACGCCCGCCTCCAGCGGGCGCAATCCCGCCGCGCAATACTCCAGCCATGCGCTCATGTCTTCCCCTGCCTCGCGCACACCTTGCAGCGCGGCATAGTAGAGTTTCGGCGGTGGCCGCATCGGTAGGCCGCGGTTTGCCGTCAGCGACGGGCATTCTCAATTGGTGACAATCGTCACCAATGATTTCAGCAAGGTCGCCCGGATTCTTTGTTTGCCACCGTTTCTTCACAGCAGCTCCAATCTTCGCCCGCGTTTCAGCGCTCATAAAACACCTGGCCCACTCGCTCGATATGCTCGCGCAATTCGGCATGGTCAAGCCGGTCAAAAATGGAGAGATCCACTTGGTAGGGAATCGGTGATTCATCAAGGCGGGCGGCTATTTGCCCGAGCATGTCAAGGTCCGCGCCAAAAAGCGTCAGATCAATGTCGGAACCGGGCCGGTAGTTTCCTTTGGCGCGCGAACCGTAGATAACTGCCTTTCTGACGGCGGGAACCTCGGCGAGAATCCGCCGAATCGTGCCGGTGGTTGTTTCAGGCAAACCGAATTCGGCCATGCTCACAATTCCCGGACAAAACGCGCTTGCAACTCCATGAACGCAGGGTAATACCGTTCCTGAATCGCCGATGCCAGGGTTTCGGCCACTTCCTGGTTGTAAGTATGGCTGGAGAGATTGCGCTTTTCGATCATGTCCATCCAGGCTTCCCCGTCGTTGATCAGACCCCGCTTATATGCTTCGCGCGCCGTGCTTCTGGAACCCACAAGCCCCTGGATTCCCTCCATTTCGAGGTAATCCTTGAGGACATTCCAGGCAAGTTCATGAGTGAACTCGAATCCCTGGATCAATCCCTGTCGCTCAAGTTCGGAGAGAGGGCGTTGCGCAATGAGCTGGATGGCCAGCGTCAGTTGACCCAGTGCTCGTTGAAAATTGTCGAAGCGTTGCTTCCAGCGAATGCCTTGTGTCACGATGCATCCCCCTTCCCGGCTTTTAGTCGAGTTCCTCGGTGCAACCGGCTTTGTTACGCAGGTCGGCGTCGATATTCTTGACGGCTTGTTCAAACACGAGTGGATCAATTCCGGACGAACACAGCACGCCCGCTACTCTACTGGAATACCAGCCAAGGACAAAGGCGGACCGTGCCGCCACCGAACGATCATCAGGCGACGGCATGGTGGCGGCAATGCCGTCCCGCCAGCGCCGACTTTTCAAAACGCTACACGTTGAACAAAAAGTTCAACACATCACCATCCTTGACCACATATTCCTTGCCTTCGGCACGCATTTTGCCGGCCTCTTTCGCGCCAGACTCACCTTTGTAGGCAATGAAATCGTCAAAGCCGATGGTCTGGGCGCGAATGAAGCCTTTTTCGAAATCCGTATGAATGACACCCGCTGCTTGCGGCGCGGTGTCGCCAGCATGGATGGTCCAGGCGCGGACTTCCTTGACTCCGGCGGTGAAATAAGTGCGCAACCCGAGCAGGCTGTAGCCGGCGCGGATCAGGCGATTCAGCCCTGGCTCGTCTAGCCCCAGATCTGAAAGGAACATCTGCTTCTCGTCATCCTCAAGGTCTGCAATTTCAGCTTCGATGGCGGCACACACGGCGACTACTTCAGCCTTTTCGCTTACGGCATGGGCGCGCACCGCGTCGAAGTAGGGATTGTTCTCAAAGCCGCCCTCCTTCACGTTGGCTGCGTACAGCACCGGTTTGGCGGTGATCAGGCAGAAGGGCTTGATCAGTGCGCGCTCTTCTTTTGATAAATCCAGTGCGCGAATGGCCTTCGCTTTATCGAGTTGAGCGAAACACTTTTCGAGCACGGCAACCAGAATTTTCCCGTCCTTGTCGCCGGAACTGGCCAGCTTCCGATTCTTGTTCAGCACCTTTTCAACCACGCTCATGTCGGCCAATGCCAGCTCGGTGTCGATGACCTCAATATCCGACAAGGGATCAACCTTGCCGGCGACGTGAATCACGTTGTCGTCGGAAAAACAACGCACGACATGCACGACTGCATCGGTCTCCCGGATGGTCGCCAGAAACTGATTGCCCAGCCCCTCGCCTTTACTGGCACCCGCGACCAGTCCGGCGATATCGACAAATTCAACGATGGCCGGCTGGATCTTTTGTGGCTTGACGATTGCCGAGAGCGCAGCCAATCGAGCATCCGGGACCTCGACGATGCCCACATTCGGCTCGATCGTGCAAAAGGGATAGTTCTCCGCCGCAATGCCCGACTTGGTCAGTGCGTTGAACAGGGTTGATTTTCCAACATTGGGCAGGCCGACGATGCCACATTTGAGACTCATGTAATTCCTTTAATAATCATTGCACTATCGAGCCAAATGTCGGCATCGTCGAGGTCCCGGATGAACGCAATAGCGTTAGCCGTAGAAATCGAGTTAATGAAACAAAGCAGCAAAACGTGAGCAGTTGCCCTGAATTTTGTAGCGGCTTTGTAGCTGAAGATGCCAATTTTAACCTTCACGGAGGCTCTCCTCCAAAGGCTTACTGCTACCGATAGACGTATCTATCGGGACAAAGTGGTGTGCGGGTTTTGTCTCCAGACCAACAAACGCAGCAAGACTTTCCTTGTCGCCACGAGCGTTCAAGGCAAACAGTTGAGAATGACGCTCGGCCGTTGGCCTCTCGTCAGTGTCGAGGAAGCTCGCACAATGGCAATCAGCGCATTGAAGGAATGTCGAGCGGGGCGGCCACCAGCGACGATCAAACCGAGAAAGCTACCGACGCTGATGGAGCTATTGCCTGAGTATTGCGGAGCTAAGAAACTCAAGCCAGCGAGCCTGAAGCGGTATAGCTCGATCATCAGGACGCATTTCGCCCCTTGGAAAGATCAGCCAGTGTCTATGCTCACAGGGGCTGCTTTTTCGCAGCATTGTCAGCAGTTCGCCCAAAACACCGGCGCGGCCCTCGTGGAAGTCGGTCGAGGTGTAATTGGTGCGCTGATCCGCTACGTCAATGCCGTCTATGGATTAGCACTGGAAAGCCCCTTCAGCAGGTTGGCGGCGGCTGGCTTGATGCCAGAGCGATCAA
>CAZAGR010000287.1:0-3929 GCA_964484585.1 uncultured Propionivibrio sp.
TCCTTCATGCGCCTTTCGACGTCGTCAAGGCGGCGCAAGCTGAGGGGTTCATTGACCAGGCTTCGGACGACGGTCATCTGGCCGATCAGCCACTGGTCATCGACCACCAACTCACTGATGTTGTCGACAATCAATTGAATCAGGCGGAGCAGGGCGGATTTGAGCTCCAATTGGTCTTCAGCCAGAAAGTTCAGCTTGTAGCTGAACTTTTTCAAGCGTTCTCCGAGCGGCACCAACTGCGCCGCCCCCAGCGCGCCACGCACCGCCGCGGCAATATCACGCGCTTCTTGTGTCAGCTCGGCATGATCATCTACCATGATAGCGATCGGTCCCTCCAGCAACTGGACGATCAAATCGCGAAGCGGGGTTATATCGCTGGCGCTCAGGGTGGTCTTGCCGGCGCTGGCCGGCATCGAAGGCGCCGTATCGGCACTACTTGCTTCAGTCGCACCGGGTTCGACCGCGGCCGATGTATCGCTCCAACTGCGTACTATTGAATTGAGCCGGGAAAATAGCAGCTCGGCGGCAGTCGAACTACCGAGTACATGATCGAGCGACTCACGTTTCTTGGCTGTCGTCAGACCGGCGTGATTCTTTTCAAGCTGGGTAAGCAGTTCGCGAATCAGTGCGGACCAATTCAGGCTCTCTGCGCCGGCCTTGGTGGCAAAATCGCTGACGGCGCTACGCACGCTTTCCCACTTGCCGAGATTGACCGCGGCATCGAGTTGTCGTGCGAACTTGGTCTGCTCGGGAGTTTTGCGTGGCAGGGCGCTGACGAGCGTCTTCAAGCTGCGTTCCGGAAATTCTTCTAAAGCTTGCGTGCCTGCGATCTCGTGGTAGAGCGAGCGATAGTTCCCCGGGGTCGGGGCAACCCGTCGCATGGCGAGCCGGCGCAAGGTTTCTCGCGCAACTTCGGATGGATTGGTAGCTTCGGTCATGGCATGCTCATCCGCGAATTTCAATCATTCCGCCAGGCCGTGTTCCAGGCCGTAGCGTATCAGTTCGGCTGTGCTCTTCAGTCCCATTTTCTCAAGCAACCGGGCACGATAGGTGCTGACCGTGGCCACCCCGAGATTCAATGTGTCAGCAATTTGGGTCAATGTTCGGCCGGAGGCAATCAGCGACAGAACTTGATACTCGCGATCTGTAATTCGTTCGTGTGGCTGCTTGTCGCTATCATCAGAAATGGCGTTTGCTAATTGTTGCGCGACGGCGGGGCTGACATACTTTTTTCCTTTGGCCACTTGCCGTATTGCCGTGACCAGTTGCTCCGGCGCGCTTTGTTTGTTCAGGTAGCCAGAGGCCCCGGCCTTGAGGGCGCGAACGGCGTACTGCTCCTCCGGATGCATGCTGAGGATCAGTACCGGCAGGCGCGGAAATTCTTTTTTTAGCTGTTTCAAGGTATCAATGCCGTCACGGTTGGGCATCGTCACATCAAGCAAATAGACATCCCAATGCTGCTGCCGCGCCAGAACAAGGGCGTCGGAGCCGTCTTCTGCCTCGCCCGCAACCAGCAGATCATCGGTTTCAGACAAGATCAAGCGGAGACCTTGCCGCACAATGGCGTGGTCGTCAGCTATCAGAACATGTATTTTGTCGGCCATTTCAGAATAGCTTGCGCTGCGGTTCGTCCTCACGGGGTGGTTCGACGCCTGCGTGCTCGGGGATGCGCATGCTTAGATGCGTTCCCCCTTGCTCGGCCGGGTCGATTGAAAATTCGCCGGCCAGACTCAGGACGCGTTCGCGAATCCCGCGCAGGCCAAACGATTTGGGTTTGATCATGTCTGCTGCCGAAATCCCTCTGCCATTGTCACGAATTTCCAGATGGATGTTACCGCGTTCGCGTCGCAAGCGCATGACGACCAGCGAAGCGTGGGCGTGTTTGACAATATTGGTCAGGGCCTCCTGTGCAATGCGGAATACCGCCAGGGACGCCTCCGGGTCGGGTTCCATCCCCTTGTCTTCATCATCACATTGCACGCGACAGGGAATCCCCGAGCGCTGGCTGAAATCCTCAGCCTGACATTCTATCGCCGCCGGGAGACCAAATTCCTTGAGAATGCCGGGGCGCAGCTCCCGCGCGACCCGGCTGGCCGTTCCCATGGCTTGATCCAGCAAACCCTCGATCGAGCGCGCTTTGCTGCGCAGCGGCTCGGCCGGTTCGGGCAATTTGCTCGCCAGCAGTGCCGCTTCGATCTTGAGCCGAACAAGGATCGACCCGAGCTCATCGTGAATGTCGCGGGCGATACGTTCCCGCTCCTCCTCTTTTACGGCCTCAAGGTGCGTTGACAACTCGGCCAGTTGCTCACGCGACCGTCGCAGCTCCGCTTCCGCCTCCTTGCTATGGCTGATATTGGTTGCCATACCCTGCCACTCCACCGCACCGTCTTCAAAACGATGAGGCGTCGAGCGAAGGTTGATCCATTTGGCACGCGCCCGCCCGGCGGTATGGCCTTCCCAGTTGAACAAGGTTCCGCTATCGGCGGAGTCGCGCAATGCGGCCTCAAGGCTGCGTCGGTTCTTGGCGTCAAACGCCGAAAAGAAAAACTCAGATGACTCAAGCAGCTCATGTTGTCTGCGTCCGAACAGCTTCTGGCATCCATCACTGACGTAAAGAAAGCGAAAGCTGTTTGCGGCGGAACCGCGTGACGGGTCGCTTGGGGCCAGTCTCAGTTGGAACAGCATGCCGGGGAGGTTAGACGCCAGCGCCCGAAATCGAGCCTCACTGTCACGCAACATGTCCAGCGCTGCACGGTGGTCAGCGCGGCTTTGCGCACCGAGTACCTCACGTTCGATGGCGGGCAACAGTCGTTCAAGACGGTCGGTATCGATGACATCACGCGCTCCAGCCTTCATCGCACGCAATGCCAGCTTGCGCTCTTCGGCACCGGCAATTAACAGAAGAGGCAGATCAACGCCTGACTCGTCGATCAATTTAAGTACGGTTTGCGCAGCAATCGACGCACCGGGTATGTAAAGCGCGGCATCCCAGGGCGGCTCGAGCAGCGCCGCACGCAGGCTGGGAGTTGAGGTGACATGCCGCAATTCAATAGGCTGTCCGTCATTTGACAAGGCAAGCGCAAAGGCATCCGCATCGGCAACGGACAATGCGACATACAGCAAACGAAGGGGAGTAGGGCTGGGAGACATTCTGAGACTGTGGCGTTGGGAAGCAGAGTGTATAGCGGAACACGCCATCGGGTCATTGGCTATAATGCGCGCCATGCCGGCATAGCTCATTTGGTAGAGCAACCGCCTTGTAAGCGGTAGGTGCCCAGTTCGATCCCGGGTGCCGGCACCAGTAATACTAAGGCCTGCAGCGATGTGGGCCTTTTTTATTGCGTTTCAACATTGTAATGATGCCACTTCGGACGGTGAGATATTTTTCTTGCCATTCGGTAGAGGTTGGCTATTCGTTCGCCGCAACCATGTCGTTGATGGAATGGTTCCCGCTCACCACATAATCCATCGAGGGTAGCTAAGCAGTGGAACCCGCCAGCCAAGATCTATGACGACGTGAGTTTTTCTTACTCGCGCTGACTTGATGGCTCGTCAATTCGGGTGACTGCTCCACCTCGGAGTGCAGCCATAGAAATTCTGGAGCTCGAAAATTGCCCCCAGAACATCTGAGCGACTGGTGCTCAAAAGGTGACTGACTCAACTCGACTCATTCTGTTGAAAAATGTTGAAAAAGTCGCCGTTCCGAATTTTCAGCAAAATTTAGGGGTCTTCAAACCATTACCGGAGATGCGATCGTCGATTGTTGGACGATCTGATGGGTCTCCGGTACGACAATGTCCTAGCCGAATTTTGAAAGTGACTTTTTGACAGAATAGACCCATAGCGGACCCTGAACGATTTTGACAGCGATCGTTCAACAAAGCTCCGTATACGAACGAGCGTATAGAATTGGGGGAGTATTTGCCTGC
>CAZAGR010000288.1:0-3911 GCA_964484585.1 uncultured Propionivibrio sp.
GTCGCCATGAGTGCCGAGTTTCCAGCACAATCGGCACTGGAACGACCACGATCGCCCTCATCCGGACCAACCATCGCGGCCAGCGCGCCAAAGATGCCGCCCTTGGAAATGGGTACGGCGTACATTCCAGTACCTGACGGGCTCACGCCTAGCAAGGCTAAAACCGTGCTGCTGCGCGACGATGCGATCGCCGGCGAGGCAGTCCGCGTCGCCTATCGTGCGGTGCGTGTTCCGGACGGGCCGGTTGTTTTGGTACAGGTTGCCGAAACGCGCAATGAGCGCGAGGCACTGGTAACGCGCATCATTCGCGGCGTACTTCTGCCACAGTTCGCGCTGATCCCTTTAGTGGCCATTCTGTCTTACCTCGGATTGACGCGTGGTCTGCAGCCACTGCGCCGTCTGCGCGAGAAAATTATCCACCGACGCCCTGGCGATCTTTCGCCCCTGGCGACAAACCAGGCGCCGGAGGAAGTGCGTCCGCTGCTGACGGCACTCAATGAAATGATGCTGCGACTCGAAACCAATTTCCAGGCGCAACAGCGTTTCATTGCCGATGCGGCGCACCAGTTACGCACGCCGCTCACCGGTCTGAAGATGCAGGCAGATCTGGCCGTGGGAGAAGAAGATCCGCGCCGTTTGCAACACTCCATGCGACTGATTGCCGATAGCACCGATCGCGCCGCGCACCTTACCAACCAGTTGCTGACCCTGGCGCGTACTGAATCCAGTCACGACAAGCTGCATCGTTTCGAGCCGGTGGATTTTCGCGCTCTGGCCCGTGCAGTAACTATTGAATGGGCAGGCCGCGCTCTGGCCAAAGACATTGACCTTGCTTTTGACTGTGGCGACTGGCCGCATATGAGCGAAGGCGCACCTTTGCTGTTGCGTGAGCTGTTATCAAACCTGATCGACAATGCAATTAAGTACACGCCGCGCGGAGGCCGGGTGATGGTTCGCCTGCGGTCGACCGAGTTTGTGCTGCTTGAAGTGGAAGACAGCGGCATGGGCATACCTGCGGAGGAACGCGCCAAGGTGTTCGAACGCTTTTATCGCGTTCTCGGCAGCGAGGAAAGTGGCAGCGGGCTGGGCCTTCCGATCGTTCAGGAAATTGCTGATTTGCACCGGGCGCGGGTCGAGTTACTCGATGGTGAATCAAAAGGAACCTTGTTCCGGGTCAGCTTTATCCGCCGTGGCGGTGCCTTGGCGCCTATGGACTTAAGGCCAGAGTAAGCGGGATGCGCACAGAAAGCCCTGGAGCTGAGCGCGATGCGTATTGGGCACGAACTCGCCGCCTGACAGGCGTGCTGCTCATCATCTGGACCCTGGTCACCCTCGGCGTAACCTGGTTCGCCGAGCCATTGAACCAGATTACGTTCATCGGCCCACTGGGCTTCTACATGGCCGGCCAAGGCACACTGTTGATTTATTTGGCAATCATCGCTTATTACACTTATCGCATGGATCGCATAGATGCTGAAGTGCGAGACGATAGACTGATGCCGGGCGCTGGAGAGAAATCAGAGTAATGGACACTCCCGACAAGCGTGCGCCCAGCTTTTACTCTCGACTGGTTCGTGCCTATACCGTATATACCGTGGGCGTTCTGGTGTTTATTTTGTTTGTCGGTGCCCTCGAATGGACGGGTGTGCCCAATAACGTTCTGGGTTACATTTTTCTTTTTGCGACGATTGTTTTGTATGCGGCAATCGGGTTTCTTGCCAAGACCTCGGATGTCGCTGAATACTTTGTCGCCGGACGCCGGGTTCCGGCGCTGTTCAACGGCATGGCCACCGCAGCCGACTGGATGTCCGCCGCAAGCTTCATCGGCCTGGCCGGTACGCTCTATCATTCTGGCCATGAGGGACTGGCCTATATCATGGGCTGGACCGGCGGCTATGTGCTTGTCGCCCTCTGCTTGGCGCCCTATCTTCGCCGGTTCGGTGAATACACCATTCCCGACTTTATCGGCGCACGTTACGGTGGGCGATGGCCGCGTCTGATTGCGGTAACCGCCGTAATCTTGTGTTCGTTTACCTATGTGGTTGCGCAGATCTATGGCATCGGACTGATCACCAGCCGCTTCACCGGGCTTGAATTCACCATCGGCGTATTTGTCGGACTGGCGGGAATTCTTCTGTGTTCGTTTCTCGGCGGAATGAAGGCGATCACCTGGACACAAGTCGCCCAGTGCATCATCTTGATAATTGCCTATTTGATCCCCGTGGTCTGGCTGTCGGTCAAGCACACCGGCAATCCGGTGGCGCAGATCGCGGCTTACACGACCGCACTGCCGCAGGTTACGGCACTCGAAAAGGAATTTGATAATCCAGACACACGCAAAGGCGCCGCAGAAGCCGAAGTTCTACGGATTTACCGCGAGCGGGCGGTCGCCTCCGATCAGCGCCTGCAGGCACTTGAGGCCGGCGGAACCTCCTATCTTTTTGATGAAAAGGCGCGGATGGAGTACCGCATCGCCTCCTTACGCGCGCAGGAGAACCTTGACATGCGGGCAATTGATCTCGCCGAGCGCCAATTGCGGCAACTTCCGCCAGACGAGGCCACGGCACGCGCGCTCTGGACGCGACAAAAATTGGATCACCTCGCTCACTCTTTACCGGCCAAACCTCACGCTGAAGCGTTTCCGGCCAAGAGCGTTGCCGAACAAGGAATTGCACGTAATAACTTCATTGCTCTGGTTTTTTGTTTGATGCTAGGAACGGCAGGTCTGCCGCATATCCTGACACGCTTCTATACCACCTCGTCCGTCAGTGAATCCCGCCGGTCGGTGTTTTGGTCGATGTTCTTTATTCTATTTCTCTATCTGACTGCGCCGGTTCTGGCGATTCTGGTCAAATTTGAAATTTACCAACACCTTGTCGGATCCAGTTTTTTGCATTTGCCAGCCTGGGTCAGCAACTGGCAGGTCGTCGATCCGACACTGCTGTTCCTCGAAGACGTGAATCTGGATGGCATTGTGCAGCGTGCTGAAATATTTATTGGCGGCGACATTGTGGTGCTGGCGACCCCGGAGATCGCAGGTTTGCCCTATGTCGTTACCGGTCTCGTTGCCGCCGGCGGCCTGGCGGCAGCGCTATCGACAGCCGACGGCTTGTTGCTAACGATTGCCAGCGCGCTATCGCATGACGTCTATTACAAAATGGTGGCACCTGATTCACCAGCGACGCGACGCCTGGTCGTGTCCAAGGTCGTTCTGCTGATCGTCGCAGTGTTGGCGGCCTATGTTGCCTCGCTCAGACCCGGCAGCATTTTGCTATTGGTGGGGTCTGCATTTTCGATTGCGGCAGCCGCCCTATTTCCGGCACTCATCAGCGGCGTGTTCTGGAAGCGTGCCAATCAACAGGGCGCAACCCTGGGCATGAGTCTGGGCCTGTGCGTAACCTTGTATTACATGATTGCCACCGCTGAACCATTTGGTTTCAATGCGCCGCTGTGGTTCGACATCAAACCTATCGCCGCCGGGATCTTCGGAGTTCCCGCCGGGTTCCTGGGATTGCTGCTTGGCAGTCTGCTATCACGCGCTCCCGCGCCAGCCGAGATGGCCTTTGTCGATCGGTTGCGGATTCCACAGAGTCCCGCCGACAATTGATGATTTACCCGATCATTTACTCGTTCATATTCCGTGCCGCCGTGCCGCCATCGCCGACTATTTTGTTTGATGTTCCAGCATGTCGGCACACGATACGCGGTGTTGGCGTCGTGTAAGCTTCCCGGTATCTACTGGCAAAATGTGAGTTGCTTCGATCTCTGATAAATCCATCATGCGCGTTGCCCTGCTCTCTGACATTCACAGCAACCTGGAAGCTCTGGAGGCCTGCCTGCGTCATGTGCGCAAGCAGGGTGTTGACCGCTATGCGGTACTTGGAGATCTGGTGGGGTATGGCGCGGATCCT
>CAZAGR010000289.1:0-3904 GCA_964484585.1 uncultured Propionivibrio sp.
TCTGCAGTTCGACTTCGCTAATATAGCGCCAAGTCAATGCCACATCAACCGTCCAAGGCGTACTCCAATTCACGCGCAGCTTGTGACGCCATTCAGGATTTGGCGTGCCGCATTTGTTCGGACCATAGAGGCCCGTACAATCGTAAACGCCCAATCCTTTAATCTCCTCGACCTCAAGAGACTTCAGCAATGTGCCGACAAAGCTGACATCGATCCGACCCATGTCGCCGACTTTCTGGTTATACCCTGCGCTGAAATCCCAACCTGAGGTTTTGGTGCCACCGATATTCTGGTTGGTGCCAATGATTCGGCCATCATCCAGCAGCCACAGGGTGCCAAGGCGGTCGCGCTGGATCAGGCTGCAGAACTGGGCAGATCCCGTTTCAAGACACTTACTCAAGGTCGTCGTCGGATCAATGATGCTGATCGTTTTATCTACCTTGATATCGAAATAATCAACAGCAACGGTCAGATTCTTGATCGGTGACAACACCACGCCGTAGGTAACGCTCTTGGATTCTTCCGGCTTCAGTCCTGGATTGCCACCTGCCAGGTAGTTGTACTGAGCTGCAGGGCTATCCTGAATCGTGCCGTATTGCGCGGCAGTTACACCCGTGCGCTGACAAGCCGCCAATGAAGCTGTTGGCGTCGCACCTGCGCAAGGATCTTCGTCGTTATCATAAAGATTGTTCCCTTGTGCCTGGTACAACTCGATCAGATTAGGCGCGCGAACGGCTTCCTGATAGCTGCCACGGAAACGCACTGTCTTGACTGGCGCCCATTCGAGCCCAAGACCAAAGGTATCGGTTTTGACGGTACTGTAATCGGAGTTGCGGTAGCTGGCATTCAAGCTTAGCAGGTCGGCAAAATTCCTACCCTCGATCAGCGGCACCCTGACTTCCGCGAAGATATCGGTAACTCTTAGGGAGCCAGTCAACCCAATGCTCGGGCCGCCCGATCCGGACAAGTCACCTGCGGTAGTGCTTGCATCGGTCATGTATTCAATCTTTTCGCTGCGATGTTCAGCACCGAACGCAACACCGACGCCATTTTTGGCGGAAGGCAGTTTGATGCCATAGGCAGCCAGATCTGACGACAAGGAAAAGCCTTGAATCTGCTGTTCGGTGGAACCTTGACGATAGCCGCCGGTCTGCAAATAGCCCAACTGTGCAGCGGTCACGCCGCCGAGCAGCCATGGATTGTAAGGAACGCAGGCTGGATCCGTGCCGTCAACAACTGATTGACAGGTTGCTACTCCGCCGACGTTCACAACATCCATTGCCTTGGCGATCTTTGCCGTCAAAAAGTAATTTTTCTCATTCTGAGAATAAATAACCTTGGCGGTTTCCATGAAGGCGTCGTAGCTCCACTTGCCGATTTCACCCTTCACACCAACCACGGTGCGGAATGACGAATTGCGGAATTCCGACTGACGTCCGCCCCCCTCAACGTTGCGGCGCTGCAAAACGATTTCCGTCGTATCGCCCGCGGCACGCAGACCCAAGGCTGTCTTCCAGCTTGCCGATAAAAGAGGGTTGTCAAAATTGACAAAGTGGGTACTTCCGAACGCGCCGCCCGGAGCAATTTGAGCCACCGTGCGATCATCATGGAAGTTAAATTCCGAGTAAACCTTCGCTTGAGGGTTCAAATTGTAGTGCGCTGAGGCGTTGAAGCCATAGCGCTCGGAAGGGCGCTGGTAGTAATTCAATGGACCAAAGTTGTACTGGTCGGTTGCATTGGCAAAACGGCGAGCCGTTCCGGAACGATCGGCGTTCGTCCAAACCCCGCCACCAGGGTTCAGGTTGGTTATACGACCTGTAGCGTTAGTACCAGATCCGCCGCACGCAAAGCCAGCTGCGCCAGAGGACACAGAACATGAGCTGAAATCACGCTCGGACTGCAGCAGCGCATCGTCTTTCTTGTAATTGAAGAACAGCGTTGCATTGCCTTTGTTGTCGGCAAAATTGCTTCCCATCAGCAAGCTGAAGTCCTTCGATTTGCCATCGCGGTCAATGTCGCCAGGGAGCTTGAATTCCGCCGCATTGGTTGCGCCACGAGCTTTGACAAGATCGGCGATACCGGCGGTGCCCTGCTGGCCATGGTTGTAGAAGCTGTGATTGACGTCCAGCTGAACACCTTCATAATTTTCGTTCATGATGAAGTTGACAACACCAGCGACTGCATCGGATCCATAAACAGCGGACGCGCCACCTGTCAGGACTTCAACTCGCTTGATGAGCGGTGCGGGGATTTGGTTCAAGTCAGGTGAAGTCGTATTTGCACTACCCATCGGCAGGCGACGGCCATTCACCAACACCAAGGTACGATCGGAGCCCAAACCGCGCAAATTGACGCTGGCTGTGCCGCTCGAGCCGTTCACCACGTTTCCACCTTGATCGGCGAAGACCTGCGGCAGATTGTTGAGAAGGCTTTCAACGTTTCTAACGCCATCAGTTTTGATGTCTTTGGCGCCAAGAACAGTAACCGGGCTCGGGCCATCGACACTAACCGTTGGAATTCGGGAGCCAGTCACTTCAATTCGTTCTGTTGCTTGCTGTGCATATGCCGATTGCGCGGCCATCAGCGATAAGGCGAGGCCGGTAGCAATGACGCTTTGCTTGCGGGCAAAGGACATTATCTGGCGCTTGGATTTAATCATTGGGATATCTCCTAAATCTAATCACATAGGTCAAAAAATAAATTGCACAACAATCATCGCAGTGCAATCGAGATGTTCCACACACACAGCTGTGCGGAATGTGGGACGACTCTACCAGTTCAGTTATCCCGCGGTAACTTTGTGTAAGGATTTGGGTGCAGTCGTCTCAATTCTTGTTGCAAAATTAAGACAATCAGTAAATGATCAAGTAAAAGTTACCCGCATTACCCGCAACTTTTTGCACCGCAGCAAATCGTGCTTGCCGTACAGGACGTCAATTGGCCAGTTGCAGCCGTGACTGAAGCGCTTGGGCATTGCACCAAATCGCGCAAGATACATTCAACCCAAACTTTGAAATTCTTATGTGCGTTCGGTAAATCATAGTTATCTACATGCACAACCAAGATTAACCATGTTATCCATCCCTGTTTACGATGCCAAAGCGCGTTTTTCAGAAATTCTCGCGGCAGTTCAGGCGGGCGAAGAAATCTGCGTCACCAAGCGTGGCGAACCGATAGCCCGGATTGTGGCTTTTCATCCCAACCAAGATGTCGACAAGCGTCCTCTAGTTGAAACATCGGCAAGATTCGCCAAGTTGCGGGAGCTAAGAAAGGGCGTTCGACTCGATGGAGACATCAAGGCAATATGGACGGAGGGGCGCGATTAATGCCATTCGTGCTCGACGACTCGGTGAGCGTTGGCTGGTTCATTGAGTCGCAGCAAACTGACTACAGAGAAACAGTTGCCTCGGCGTTGGAAAGCGATCAAGCATATACGCCTTCTTTGTGGGTTCTCGAAGTCGTCAATATTTTGCGCACCGCTTGCCGACGCAAGCAGTTGATTGCGAGCAATGCGCAAATCATCCTGCGCGAACTGCTCGCGCTGCCGATTAACATTGCGGCTGAAACGCCAACGGGTTCTGAAGTTCTATCGTTAGCGTTGCGTCATGACCTGACCAGCTACGAGGCGACATATCTTGATCTTGCGCTTAGTTTGCAATTGCCCATTGCGACCAGTGACAAAGCATTACAGGCGGCGGTAATGGCTGCGGGCGTCGGAATATGGATGCCCGATTCCCCTGGAAAATAGGTATCATCATGTAAGGTGGCTAGGCCCTTTAAAACCTAAGGGCACTTCAGATTTTCGCCGTTAGAAAGATATTGGAGTGGCCGGGCCGCAAGGGTTTCTCGGACCGCTTGAGCAAATCCATCGAAGCCGACCAAGAGTCCAAGCATCATTGCATTT
>CAZAGR010000290.1:0-3889 GCA_964484585.1 uncultured Propionivibrio sp.
CTATTTTGCTGCTGTGCACAAGTGCATGTCATATCTACTTGACTGTAAACGATTTCCCTTTGGGTTTACAACATTTGCGTAAGCGATTGCCGTGAATCAGGGCAAACCATCGCAGATGCAATCGAATAAATAGCGGCTAAGATTCACCTTACATGGAACCAAGCAACCTCCACAACACAATCAACGCCCTGCGACCGCGTCTGCTGCGTTTCGCGCGCATGCAACTGCGCGATGAGGCTGCTGCCGAGGATGCGGTGCAGGAGGCGATGCTGGCGGCAATGCAAAACACCGGCCGCTTTGAAGCGGCGGCGGCATTTTCCACTTGGGTGTTCGCGATACTTAAAAACAAGATCATCGATGAATTTCGCCGGCGCGCGCGCCAGCCGGCGGTTGATACTGACGATGAAGAGATGCTCGAGGCGATCATCAACGAACAATTCGACCAACGCGATCATTGGATCACTCCTCCCGCCGCCTGGAATGACCCGCATGCCTCACTGGAACAGAAGCGCTTTTGGGAAGTTTTCGATGCCTGCATCAACGGTTTGCCGGAAAGGCCCGCCCGCGTGTTTGGCATGCGCGAACTGATGGGGATGGAAACCGACGCAATTTGTAAGGAACTTGGCATCTCGACGTCGAATTGCTGGGTGCTGCTGCATCGCGCCCGCATGGGTTTGCGTGATTGCCTCTCTCGCCGCTGGTTCGGTGAGCACGGCGACAAAGGAGAATAATGATGCTGATGTGCAAAGAGGCAACTCAGCTTTTGTCCGAATCACTGGAGCATCGGTTGCCATGGCGCGACCGTCTGCGACTCAGACTACATGTGTTGATCTGTGCCGGGTGCCGTCGCACAGGTGAGCAGTTCAGTTTCTTGCACTCAATAAGTCGGCGCTGGCGGGACGGCGCGCTTACGCTTACTACTGAGGATCCGCCAGAAAAGAATCAGGTGTAAGGATTGCGCATCCCGCGCAACGAAGCAGCAGGTCCAACAGGCCCTGTCTTTACCCCCGTACCACCTCAACAGGAGATCGCTATGAAAGAGCAAAGCACCATGATCCAGAATACGATTAAGGCTTCGATTGCCAGTCTGCTTGCTGCAGGAATTGCTGCGTCGGCGGGTTCCGCCTTAGCTGCCGACCCGGCCAAGGAGAAATGCTTTGGAATTTCGGCGGCCGGCAAAAATGATTGCGGTGGCGCAGGAGCAAAGCACGCCTGCGCCGGACAGTCGAAAAGTGACAAAGACCCTACAGATTGGAAATATGTCGACAAGGGGAGTTGCGAAAAAATGGGCGGCAAGTTGATGGCCCTGGCGGACACCGACAAAGCAATGCCCATGAAGAAGTAAGGCGATTTTTTAAGTTCATTCAGGCAGTATTTGTGCTCAGCAAAACATGAATACTCTGCCCGCGCAGGCCGGAATCGGCCTGCGCTCGCCACATGTTGAAGAAGTCATCGCCACCCGGCCACTGATTCCATGGCTCGAGGTACACAGTGAAAACTATTTTTGTGCGGGTGGCGCGCCTCTGCGCCAACTCGCCACAATTCGCGAACACTACCCACTGAGTCTGCACGGCGTCGGCCTGTCGCTTGGCTCCAGCGACCCGGTCAATCTCACTCATTTACGCAAACTCAAGGCGCTGATTGCCCGTGTTGAACCGGCCGTTGTATCTGAACATCTTTGCTGGTCGTCGATCGGCGGGCGCTTTCTCAATGACTTGCTGCCACTGCCCTATAGCGAGGAAGCCCTGCTTACTGTGTGCAACACTATCCAGCAGGTTCAAGAGTTCCTGGGGCGCCGCCTGTTGATTGAAAACGTCTCCAGTTATGTGCGCTTTCGTGATGAAACCATGACCGAGTGGGACTTTCTGGCGGAAGTTGCCCGACGAGCCGATTGCGACATCCTGCTGGACGTGAATAACATTTTTGTCAGCGCCAGCAACCATGGCTACGATGCCACGAACTACCTCGACGCCATGCCCCCGGAGCGTATTGGCGAAATCCATCTGGCCGGCCATGAAGAGGATGCCGACGAAAACGGTGAAGATTCTTTTCTCGTCGATACTCACTCACGGTCAATTGCGGACCCAGTCTGGGCGCTCTATGCCAAGGCACTCCAAAAATTCGGCCCAATCCCGACCTTGATCGAATGGGACAGTGACATTCCATCTCTGGCCGTGCTTTCAAGCGAAGCCGCCAAGGCCGAAGCCCTATTGCTGAAACGGGCTGAAACAGGCTGATCATGCACGCGCTGACTGAAATTCAAACCCGCTTCCTCGCGACGATGATCTCTGCCGCAGCCGATACCATCCGCCGCAACGCCTTGCTTGAATTGCTGGATGGTGACGGTCGATCAATAAGTCGCCGAATCCAGGCCTATCGCCGAAATGTGTTTGCGAACCTGTGCACTGCGCTGACACTAAGCTACCCGCTGATCCGCAAGATCGTTGGCGAGCGATTTTTCGTCGGGGCCATCCAGTGCTATGTCCAAACCCACCCCAGCCTGAGTGGGGATCTCAACGACTACGGCGGTGACTTCGCCGATTTTCTGAGCGACTACCGCGACGCACAGGAAATGCCTTATCTGGCAGACTTGGCACGGCTAGAGTGGCAAATGCAGACGCTCATGCTGTCCGCCGACCCTTCACCTCCAAGTGAAAAGCCCTTTGAAGCGCTGGCCACTACGCCGCCTGCGTGTTACGACCAGCTAGTTTTTCATGTGAATCCTGCCCGGGCGCGGATGAACTCGATTTGGCCATTGTTCGATATCTGGCGAGTCAATCAGCCCGGCTACGACGGCGATATGCGCGTCGACTTCACCCAGAGCAACCAACTGCTGATCTGGCGCCAGGACGCAGAGATGCAAATTGCACAGCTCGATGCTGCTGACGCCGCGCTGCTAGACGCGCTGGTTGCGGACCAGGACTTAGCAACAGCAGCGGAGGCGGCCCTGGCTATTCGTCCCGATTTTGATCTGGGTGCCGCACTTCAACGCTGGATCGCCGTCGGCTTGGTAAGTGGCGTAAAAACCTTTTGAGAATGGATCAAAACTAAATCCACTGACCTGCTGCCCACTTTCGTCCACAGCACCGAACGATGGTCTATGGATATCTGACCGCAAAAACGCTGGCGTTCAGCATAAATACGTCGCTTGGGTTATCCTGAGCTTGTCGGTAGCAACTGTTCAAGCTGAAAACTTGCTACCAACAGCTTTTTTCTCTGCACTAATTTCATTGCGGCCGGTGGTGAAATTGAGTGAAGGATGCAGTCGGGGGCAAAAATACTATGGAACATTCGACGGACAGCCAATTACTCTGGGTCTTGGTCGCTCTCTTCGCAGCGACCTTCATTTGTGCCTCACTTATGCGTGCCAAGGGCGTGCGCGGATTGCTTGCGCTGGTCGGATTGGCGGGAGTGATTTTCTATCTGGTTTCCGATTTTGAGGGATGGCAACTTAGTGCCGCTGTCGTTAGCGCGCTCGTCGGCCTAAGTCTGGGTGGAAAACTGTCCGACTATCTCGAGCTTTCGCGGGTTGAGCGCAAGAACGCAGCCGAGAGGGCGAAGCGTCAACGTGAGATGGGGATAGGCTAACCGCGAGCCAAGGATCCACCGGGTCGCGGCAACAAGATGGACGCGATCAGCTCATGGTCGCGCCACGTCAAAGCCGTGCCGCGCCAAAATTTGCCGTGCTTCTGACGTATGTAGAAATGTTGCAAAATCGCGTGCTACCGGGCTTGCACCCCTGAGTAACAGAGCCGTCTGCTTCAGCGGTGCATGCCAGGTCGCGGGGACCAGCACCGTCTGCCCCCGGCCATCCGCTCTTGGTCCCCGGGTCAACGATGCCGGCACCAGTGCAGCCTCGGCGGCACCCGTCTAAACAAACTGTACCGCT
>CAZAGR010000291.1:0-3865 GCA_964484585.1 uncultured Propionivibrio sp.
CTCGAGCCCGGCAAATGACAGGGTATAGAACCCGCCCTTGTAGCCCCCTTCGCGTGCCGCCTGTATGAAGGCGGCACAAGACGCGTAAGTGCTCACCATAAAGATGGCATCGACAGGTGTTTCCCGGACCAAGGCCTTCACGGCACCCTTCACGTCGGTCGTGTTGCGATCGATCGAGGCGACTGCCGAGATCTCGATTCCCGCCCGACTCGCCTCGCCTCGCATTGCCTCGAGTCCCGCACGTCCAAAGGTATCAAACTGGAAAAGCACACCAAGCCTGCGAACCCCTTTGGCCTTCATGTCGCCCACCAGACGCTGCGCCTCTTCGCGATAACTGGCCCGCACATTAAACACATAAGGAGTCACCGGTTCGCGCAACGTCGCCGCCCCCGTGTAGGCGCCCACAAACGGAATTCCCGCGCGCTTGACCAGGGGCAGGGCTGCGTTACTGGTCGGGGTTCCCACATAGCCAAAGAGAGCAACGACACGCGGATCTTGCAACAATTTTTGCGTATTTGCCTCGGCTCGATCCGGTTCATAACCATCGTCATGAAGATCGACAACCAGTTTTGCGCCATTGACTCCGCCGTGCTGATTGATCTGCTTGAAATGTGCCTGCGCACCTTTGTGATAGCGCGTTCCCAAGGCCTGCGCCGGCCCACTCAGTGCCGCCGACGAGCCGATCCGGACTTCAGCAGCGCGAGCGTCCTTTCCGACGATCGCCGCGCAACAGAAAAACAGAAACAACACAACGTGGTGACGGAAAGAACGGATCATGATCGGTTATTCATTTGCATGCGCGCAGTGCCTTTGCCGTTAACGGAGAACAGTCTACGCTCAATGCGCATTGGCAAGGTCAATATTAGCCTGCGCGAGCCGGTCAACCAGAATATTCAAGAACGACTTGTTAAATTTCAACTGACAATTCTCCGACGCGCTTACCAACGAACCGCGCTTGATTTTGAAAAGGGTCGCCGGCGTAATTGTCATGATGGTCGCGGTCCGGGTGATCATGCTGTCGCGGATGTAACAAAGCTCACCGAAACAATGACCAGGACCGTGTGTACCGAGATTCCGGGTGCCCTTGGTAATCCGCACCTCGCCTTCGGCCAAGATGAAAAAGAAATTACCCTCGTCACCCTCGTGGAACAGATACGTACCCGCCGGAACCCGCCCCCAAACGCTGATTCGAACCACTTCCCAGAGCTCTATCTCATTGAAATTGGAGAAGAACTCAAGACTCCGCAACAGGTTGAATTTCGCCGTTTCGGAAACCGACTCCTGCGGCAGATCAAGTGCCGCGATCTCGGACAGGTCCTTTGAAAAATCCCGCCAAGTGGCATACCGTTCTGCAATGTCCTTGCGCATGGCCGTAGCCACAATTTTCTCCAGTCGCACAGGCAAGGCCGGGCGCAGACTGCGAACACTCGCAGCCTCTTCATAAAGAATTTTATGGGTTAGCGCGTAGTTGCTTTCGGCCTCGAAGGGCATGCGCCCTGTCAGCAAACGGTACATCACGACCCCCAACGAATAAATATCCGTTTGCTGATCCAGCGAATCCTGCCTGATCTGCTCTGGCGACATATAGGCCGGCGAGCCGACGCCAACCACCTGTGTCTCTTCACTTTTCATGATCACGGCGGCGCCAAAATCGGCAATCTTGATATCGCCGTCAGCGCACAGCATGATATTGGCCGGCTTGATATCGCGGTGAATGACGCCATGCCGGCTGGCAAATTCCAAGGCCAGCGCAGCCTTGAAAATTATCTCGACCACTTTTTCGATAGGCAACAGGGACTCCGCCTGACTGTATTTTTCAAGCGTCTCACCCTGAACGTACTCCATGACGATGTAGTTCCTGTCCTGACTCAATGACGCATCGTAGATACCCATGATGTGCGGGTGATTGATACGGCCGGCCAGCGAGGCTTCGTTAGCGAGCAATTTACGAAAGGTATGGCCGAATTCAGGATCAGACAAGGTTGACGAATTGATCAGCTTCAGCGCAACCTGACGCTCCGTAAATGCATCGTAAGCGAGATAAACAGTACTCGTCGCGCCACTGCCGAGGACGCGCACAATCTCGTATTTATCTATGCTGGCAGGTATGGTTGATTCCATGATATTCAGTGCCGCAGCAAAGCCGCCTGAGCCGGCCAATGCGCAAGCGGATCATCCTTGAAATTGCTTTTGACAAATCGTTGCCAGCGACCGAGAGTAAAACAAACCAGCAGGTCGGCATGAGCCGAAAAATCATACTCTGCGCCGGAAGCGGTAACCAAGGCGCCTTGCGCGGCAGCCAGTTTCAGACACTGCTTTAGCGTTACCGCAATCCGGTCAAGCAGTTGGTTGATTCGCACCTGCAGGCGCGCGTTCTCGTGCACCAGGGCATCGCCGATCAGCACTCGCGTCAAGCCACGATTTTTTTGTGCAAACCGTAGCAAGGACGCAACGATAGCCTCAGCCTGCTTCAGCCCGCTCTCTTCCCGGGCTTCAATTTGTCCGATCACGGAAAACATGCCTGTCTCGATAAACTCGATGAGGCCTTCATACATTTGCGCCTTGCTGGCGAAATGCCGGTAAAGCGCCGCCTCGGAAACATCCAATTGTCTGGCCAGCAAGGCGGTGGTGACTTTGACACCCTCCGGCCGTTCAAGCATTTCCGCGATGGTGTGCAGTATTTGCAACTTCTTTTCGCCCGCCTTGGCCGCCCGCGTTTCGCCTTTGGTTGCGTATTCGGTTACGTTCTCGGTTGCGTCCTGAGTTTCAAAATTGCTTCTGTTCATGATCCCCCTCCCAACCCAGTGTCGCCGGCCGATTGCCGCCCAGCACAGGCGCAAATATCAACTACTTTGATTTGATCAGCGTACCGACGCCGTCGTCGGTAAGAATCTCGAGCAGCAGCGCATGCTCAACTCGTCCATCAATGATGTGCACTGCGCGCACGCCACTGCGTGCCGCATCGACGGCCGAGCCGATCTTTGGCAACATACCCCCTGACAAGGTTCCGTCGGCCACCATGTCATCAATCTGCTTTGGCGTCACCCCCGTCAAAAGTGCGCCGGATTTGTCCAGCACGCCAGGCGTATTCGTCAGCAGTACCAGCTTCTCGGCCTTCAGGACCTCGGCAATTTTTCCGGCGACCACGTCCGCGTTGATGTTGTACGTCTCGCCCGCACTGCCGACGCCCACCGGCGCGATCACCGGAATGAAATCGCCGGTTTCAAGCAGGGAAATCAGGCTGGGATCGATCGAGACAATTTCACCCACCTGACCAATATCGATGAATGCACCTGGCTTGCTGGTATCGGGCATCAGGAGTTTTTTGGCACGGATCAGACTTCCATCCTTGCCGGTCAAACCAACCGCCTTGCCG
The DNA here is from genome assembly GCA_964484585.1 of uncultured Propionivibrio sp. Taxonomy (GTDB): domain Bacteria; phylum Pseudomonadota; class Gammaproteobacteria; order Burkholderiales; family Rhodocyclaceae; genus JADKHX01. Next base: position 3,377 of record CAZAGR010000291.1, read on the forward strand.
CCATTCTGGTTGATCAAGCTGACGATTTCTTTATTGACCTGGCCACCCAACACCATTTCAACAATTTCCATGGTCTCGGCGTCGGTCACGCGCATGCCTTGAATGAATTCACCTTTTTTGCCGACGCGCGCCAGCAGATTTTCAATCTGCGGCCCACCGCCATGCACGACGACCACGTTCAAGCCCACCAGTTTTAGTAGCACCACATCGCGTGCAAAGCTCTGCTTCAGATGCTCCTCGATCATGGCATTGCCACCATATTTGACAACAATCGTCCGGCCATGGAAGCGTTTGATGTACGGCAGCGCCTCGGCAAGTACGCCAACCTTAAGCAACGGCGGGAGTTTGTCTACCATCGAGAATCCCATAGGCGAGTGATCACTTCGGCCATTGTAGCGATCTCGATGATAAAACGTAACGCCCATCAATCAGGGCACACGGCAAACGCTTACGCAGGAATCATAGTTCTGTTCTGAATTCATTGTCTGG
>CAZAGR010000292.1:0-3827 GCA_964484585.1 uncultured Propionivibrio sp.
ATCGATTGCCACACCCATATCGTGCACGCGGGCAACCGCAGCAACGAATTTGAGGCACGACTGAATGGCGCCACGTACTTAGAGATTGCCCGCCAAGGCGGGGGAATAGTGTCCACCGTGCGTGCAACACGAAGCGCCTCAGATGAACAGCTTCTGGCGGCAAGCCTGTCACGCGTGAAATGTATGCTGGCGGAGGGCGTAACTACACTGGAAATCAAGTCCGGATATGGTTTGAATCTGGAGTCCGAGACAAAAATGTTGCGCGTGGCACGTCAAATCGGTGAGCGTGTACCTGTCAATGTGGTGACAAGTTTTCTTGGTGCGCATGCCGTACCGCCGGAATTTGAAGGTCGCTCGGATGCTTACATTGACCATATTTGCGATGACATGTTACCGGCGTTGGCGAAGTCCGGACTGGTGGATGCGGTGGATGCGTTTTGCGAAAACATCGGATTCACAATCGAACAAACAGAACGGGTTTTTTGCGCAGCTCAAAGTCTTAATCTGCCAATGAAATTGCATGCAGAACAACTCTCAGATCAATCTGGCGCAGCCTTGGTTGCAAGATTCGGTGGCCTTTCCGCAGATCATTTGGAACATCTATCCAGCGGTGGTATTGAAGCAATGGCGCAAGCCGGTACGGTCGGCGTATTGCTGCCCGGCGCATACTATTTTCTGCGCGAAACCAAAATGCCGCCGATTCAGTCCATGCGTGATGCGGGTATCCGTATGGCGGTCGCCACCGATTGCAATCCGGGTACGTCGCCGATGACATCCTTACTCCTCGCGATGAACATGGCCTGCACTCTGTTTCGCCTGACACCATACGAAGCCCTTGCGGGGGTAACGATCAACGCGGCACACGCACTTGGATTGAGCCAGACCCACGGCAGCCTGGCGATTGGCAAGATTGCTGACTTCGCCTTGTGGTCGATCGAGCGCCCTGCCGACTTGGCATATGGAATCGGAAACAATCCCTGCGTAGGCGTTGTCAACGCAGGATGTCCAAGATCGCCCCTTACGTAAAATCACGTAAGAAGCACTTAAGCACACTTAAACGCACCGGAGCATTACTTTGTCCCTGCTGTCCAGTCTCCTTGTTCTCATCGTCGTTGCCCGTCTGTTTGGCAAACTATTCGCCAAATACAACCAGCCCGAATTGATCGGCGAAATTCTTGCCGGCATACTCCTGGGCCCGGCGGTTCTGGACTTCATACACCCGACGCCAGCACTGGCGGGCATTTCTGAATTGGCGGTCTTCCTGATCATCCTTAGCGCCGGCCTCGAAATGAGAATTGGCGACATTTTTGATGCCATGCGCGGCCGCGGGTTGATATTGGCCGTCATCAGCTTTGTCATACCGTTTTTGGCAGGCGCCGCCATCGCGCAGGTGTTTGAACTCGATGCCATGCGTACGGTGTTTCTCGGCTTGTGCATTTCCATCACCGCCCTGCCGGTCGCCGTCAAATTGCTTGAGAGTCTCAACATTCTGCATACCCGCATTGCCCGTTATGCGATCGCGACCGCAGTCGTCAACGATGTCGCCGCGTTGTTCGTGCTTGGCATCGTGCTGAATGTTCCCGCGCAACCAAGTTTTACCGGCGTCGCCACAGCCGTTGGCGAGGGCACATTGAAACTGCTTTTGCTCGCGGGTGTCGTCCTCGCGCTTAATTGGTCACTTGAGTTTCTGGATCGCCGCAAGGTCAGCATTCAGGTAATTCCCGAGAAATTGATCCGGTACTTTGGACCCGAAGCTCTATTTGGAATCGTCGTTCTGTTCGTCCTCGTGTTCGGTTCCATCAGCGAGGCTCTAGGTTTCCATTTTGTTATCGGTGCATTTTTTGGCGCCTTGTTCCTGGATCAGCGACACTTTCTGGCATCGCGCTATGGTGATTTAAAAAATACCCTGAATTCCGTCACGGGCGGCTTTCTTGCGCCGGTCTTCTTTGCCTACCTGGGGCTGGAGTTCAAACTTGACGCGCTCGACAACATCGAGTTCCCGGCCGCAGTTCTTGCTGTTTCTGTCGCCAGCAAGGTTATCGCGGGATGGCTCGGTGGCCGCATTACCGGCATGTCGTTGCGCGAATCGCTTGGGCTGGGTTGCATCCTGAATGGTCGCGGCGTCATGGAACTGGTTGTGGCCAGCATCGCCTATCAGAAAGGATTCATCGGCGACGAAATGTACGCAACTCTGGTGCTGATGGGCATACTCACGACATTCATCACCCCGATAATTTTTACCCGAATCATGCCCAAGCAGCGGTTGGATGACTACCGGGAATCAGGGAAGGCCTGAAATGCACTCAAAAATTTGGACAGGAACCCGTCATGATTGAAAAAATTTGCCAAGGAACGTCCGCCCTGCTGCTTGCCGTTCTCATTTCTGGATGCGCAACAATGAATCCGGAAGAATGCAAGCGTGCAAACTGGCACGAAATAGGCTTGCGCGACGGCCTTGATGGCCAGATGACCACTCTGTTGGAGGCTCGCGCCAAGGATTGCGCCGAAGCGCATGTGACTGTCGATTCGCAGGCATACCGGCTTGGACGCGAGCGTGGATTGAGCACGTATTGCCGGATCGAAAATGCCGCACCCCTGGGGATCGGTGGCGGTACTTATGAAGGAGTATGTCCGCCACACATCGACGGAGAGTTTCGGTATCGCTTCCAGCTCGGTCACGCCATCCATGAGCGACGTGCCGTAATTGACCGCCTCAACGGACGTGTCGAATCCTTGGAGAGAAAACTTCAGGCGACTCATCATGACGAGTCAAAGGCATTGAACGACATTGCGAACGAAGATGATCGCAAGCGAATCCGCCGAGAATTCGAAGACCGAAGACATCGACTTCGCGACGAACTCCGCGATCTCGATCAAAATCTGCGTCGCAGTCGCGAGCAACTACGGACGGCGGAATTTTCGCTCGGCGAGTTGCGCTAACTGCGCACGTCGTCGCTAGTCGCCGAAACTCCTGCCGAAAGCGCCGCCCACCACCGCACCAATCACGGTGGCAGCAATACGTTCGTCGCCGTGACCGAACTGGCTGCCTACGGCAGCACCGGCGACAGCGCCGAGAACCTGCCCGGGCAAGCGATTGCGCTGATACGGATAGACAGTGCGCTGCTGTTGGTAATACTGCCTGTCGTCTCCGTAGTAAGCAGGTACGGGGCGATAGACAATCCGCTCACGATAAATAGGCGGCGGGGGCGTAAAGTAGGCATGAGGTCGGTAATACCCTCCTCGTGTTTCGTAACGCTCGTGGCCACGATGATGACGCTCCCAACGCCCTTCATTCTCTGAACGATCGTGCGCAAACACGCGATCGCCCGACATCAATGCAACAAACATTAGCGGCACAATTATCATTTTCATCATAAACCTCGCGAAGTGGGTTGAAGTAAGTTGAATTACATCTCCATTAACGTCAGGCAGGCCAATCGGGCAGACATGGTGTTCGAGGGAATTGTGAGTGAATGTATCGGCGGACGCAGTCGACTGACCCGCCGTGCGCCAACCTGCCACGATGCAGGGCGACAATAAACGTCAAAGCCCCTGTTTCAGGGGCTTTGACGTCATTACCGAAATGAGCTGAAACGAGTAAGTTATCGCTCTATTTCAGCTGATCGTTCAACAGTTATTTAAATTCACTAAATATAGGATTATTATGAATTTATATTAATTTTGACAAATACAGCTACTCTCTTGGCTACACATTTAAGGTGCTTAGGCAAAAATTTCCGGCCAAGCATCAAGCGCCTCCACCCATCAATTCCGAAGGTGCTTGACGACCATTTACTGCCCGGCCCTGCGCATGCCCAAGTTAACGA
>CAZAGR010000293.1:0-3818 GCA_964484585.1 uncultured Propionivibrio sp.
CCGCGCCAACAATACCGCGGCGGCGGTCACTTTGTCCGGCTCGCTCACAGGATTTGCGCTGCCGGTAGCCAACGTTATCGCCCACAGCGATACCCTGCTCGACCTTTTGATTTGGGGAGCTATTGCGGGGATAGTGCAGTTGCTAACCTACAGCATCGCGCGAATGGCCTTACCGCAACTTACGCTCGATATTCCGGCAGGAAAAATGGCGCCCGCCGTCTTTTTGGCCGCGCTCTCCATCACCGTCGGGGTGATCAACGCCGCCTGCATGACCTATTGAGCAATTACCAAGGAGACTCTCATGGCACTCATGGATTTCATCAAGAAACAGTTCATCGACATCATCCAGTGGACCGAAGACAGCGATGAAACGCTTGCCTCGCGCTTTCCGATGGCCGAGTATGAAATCCAATACGGCGCGAGCCTGACAGTACGCGACACTCAGTCGGCCGTTTTTGTTAACGAAGGCAACATTGCTGATGTCTTCGGACCCGGCATGTACAAGCTGACGACCCAAACGCTGCCGGTGCTGACCTACCTGAAGAACTGGGACAAACTTTTTGAGTCGCCTTTCAAGAGTGACGTCTATTTTTTCAGTACCCGGCAACGGCTGGATCGCAAATGGGGCACGCCAAGCGCAATCACTGTTCGCGACAAGGATTTTGGCGTGGTGCGGCTACGCGCCTTTGGCATCTATTCTTACCGTATTGCCGATGCAAAGATATTCCATCAGAAGCTGTCCGGTACGCGCGAACGCTTTACGATGGAGGACCTCGAAGGTCAGCTGCGCAACACGATGGTCGCCGCCATCAGCGACATCTTCGGCGAGTCTGGTGTGCCGTTTATCGACATGGCGGCCAATCAAACCGAATTTGGCAAACTGCTCTATGAGAAGCTGACACCCACCTTTGTTGCGCTCGGCTTGGCACTTGAGACATTGATGGTGCAAAACATTTCGCTGCCGGAAGAGTTGCAGAAAATGCTCGACGCCCGCATTGGCGTAAACATGATGGGGGGTATGCAAGGCTTTACGCAATATCAGGCAGCGACCGCGATCCCGTTGGCTGCGCAAAACGAAGGCGGCCTCGCCGGCATGGGCGCCGGACTTGGGGTCGGCCTGGGCATCGGGCAAACCATGGCGCAATCTCTAGGCCAAGCATTGAATCCGACAGCCGGAAGCGCCGGCGGCGCAGCAAACGCCGTAGCGCCAGCGCCGACTTTTTCGACTGCGCCGGTTTCAACGGACGAGATCATTGCCACGATAGAAAAGCTGCACGGACTCGTCGCCAAAGGCATACTCGCTCAAGCAGAATTCGAGGCAAAAAAAGCAGAGCTGATGAAAAAGTTGGGCTAGTTCAAGCGCCCTTACCAAAGCCGGAGATCGCAGGCCGTGTCCTTCAGCGCCCAATGCCCGTCCTGCGGAGCGCCCGTGGCGTTCAAATCGTCGGTGTCGTTTCACACCGTCTGCGAGTTTTGCCGCAGCACGCTGGTTCGCCACGGCGGCGACCTGGAAAATCTCGGTCGCATGGCCGACCTGCTCGAGGATGCGTCGCCAATCCAGCTCGGCACCGAGGGTGTTTATCGCGGCGCGCACTTCGCCGTCATCGGCCGAATTCAACTGCGCTATGCCGCAGGTGTCTGGAACGAGTGGCACATTCTGACTGACGATCAGCGCAGCGGATGGCTTTCTGATGCCAGCGGCGAATACGTCATCAGCTTTCTCAAGCCGCCGGGTCGAACGCTGCCTCCATTCAGTGAATTGCTGACCGATACTGCAATCATCATCGCAGATCAAGAATTTGTCGTCACCAACAAAGAGGACGCAATGTGCATCGCCGGCGAAGGGGAATTGCCTTTCGCGTTCGGCGCTGGCCACGCCGCCCCGGTGGCGGATTTGCGTGGCATGGCGATTGCACCAGGCACTGTCGACGTTGATGCCAGAATGAATGCCCGCGCCGCAGCAGTATTCGCCAGCATCGATTATTCAGAATCGCCGCCGCTGTATTTTGTGGGCGAATCCCTACCCTTCGCGGCACTGAAGTTTGCCAACCTGCGAACAACCACTAAAGCGGACCGCCCCGCCGGCGAGGTGCTTGCGCTGCAATGTCCATGTTGTGGCGGACCAATATCCCTGCACGACAAAGCCGTGCAAAGCGTGGCCTGCCCGTCTTGCCTCACCATCCTCGATGCCGAAAACGCCAGCCTGAAAATTCTCCAACGCGTCACCTCAACGGAACATATCGAGCCGACAATAGCGCTTGGAAGCATAGGTCGCTTTGAGGACAAAGCATGGACCGCGATTGGATTCCAGCAACGAGCGGTAACCACCGATGGCATCGTTTATCGTTGGCAGGAGTATTTACTGCATCATGCGCAGGAAGGATTTCGCTGGTTGATCGAAAACGATGGGCACTGGAACTGGGTCAGTCCACTTGCCGCGCCGCCAAGGTACCAGGTTGGCGAACCCAGCGTGCAGTTTGGCGGCAGCAAATTTACGCGCTTCGCCAGTGGTCTGGCAGAAACGTGTTACGTCATCGGCGAGTTCAACTGGAAAGTCAGCGTCGGCGAGGTCTGGGACAGCACAGATTTCATCGCCCCGCCAAAAATGCTCTCACGTGAAGCCAGCAGCAATGAGACCGCTTGGTCTGCCGGCGACTATCTTCCACCGGAATCAGTTCAGGCCGCATTCAGCCTCAAAGCCCTGCCCCCGGCCAAAGGGATCGGTGCCAATCAGCCCAATCCGCGCAGAGACAGTCACCGCCGTACCTTTTCCTATTTTTGGAAATTTCTCCTGATTGCCACCGTCGCGCAGTTGGTCTGGTTCTTCATTCTTGGCAGCCACACGCTGCTCGAACAGACGGTGGTATTCACGCCATCGGCGACAGATCCCGTGGCAACGAAGACCTTTAAGCTCGACCAACCGGCGCGCAATATTGTCTTGCGGCACAAAACCGATATCGACAATAGCTGGGTCGGAATGACCATGACGTTGGTCGAGAAAAATAGTGGCCAGACCTGGGCCGCGCAAAGCGAACTTTCGTACTGGCAAGGTGTGGACGACGGTGAAAGCTGGAGCGAGGGTAGCAAGGAAAAAGAGCTCGTCTTTCGCAATCTGCCGGCCGGCGAATACTACTTTGTCATCGACCCGGAAATCTCCGACGAAAAGCCGGTCTCGGTGGCCGATCGTATCCGCGTCGTGCGTAATCAGGCCACCTGGAGCAACTATATTTTTCTGTTCATTTTTCTCGCTGCCTTTCCGCTGCTCAGTCGCACGCGAGTCGCGTCCTTCGAAAGCGGACGATGGAGCAATGCCGACTTCACCGCCAGCGGCACCGAGGTCACTGTTAGCAACAATGATTCAGATGATGATTCCGGAGGGGACGACTGATGATGTCACGCGTTACCTTGATTTCCAGTCTGCTCGCGTTCAGTCTTTTCAACTACGCTCAATATCAGGGCTGGAGTATGTTCAGCGAAAATGCAGAGAGCCAACCCGTGCGCGCGACCAATTCCATGGGTTCCAGTCATGGCATGCGGTCGTATCACAAGTGAGCCGGTACGGGTGTAACGGAGCGCAATTCCTTTTGTCCGCGGAAGATCCGCTCGAGCGCCACGCGATGAGTCCGCACTCTTGAACCGACTGATGCAGCGCCCGCTCCTCGTCTCGGTCTTCGTTGTCGCTTCCTGCGGCCTGGCCTACGAACTCATCGCCGGGGCAATGGCGAGTTATCTGCTGGGCGATTCGGTGATGCAGTTTTCCACGGTGATCGGCGTCTATCTGTTCGCCATGGGCATCGGCTCCTGGCTCTCCAAATATG
>CAZAGR010000294.1:0-3810 GCA_964484585.1 uncultured Propionivibrio sp.
TAACAGCCATGGCTGGAGCGTCAACTTGACGCAGCCTTTGTTCCGTTGGCAGAACTGGGTTACCTATACCCAGTCAGAGCTGGCTGTGGAAATTGCCGAGGCGCAATTTGCGCTCGCACGTCAGGACCTGATTTTGAGGGTATCTCAGGCCTATTTTGACGTCCTGCTGGCCGAAGACACACTGGTTACCGCCAAGGCGCAGTTGTCGGCGATTGGCGAGCAACTTGAGTCGGCAAAACGAAATTTTGAGGTGGGTACGGCGACAATAACGGAGAGTCAGGAAGCTCAGGCGGCTTTCGACATCACGACGGCGCAGCTTCTCGCGGCGCAGAGTGATTTGACGATCAAACGTTATGCCTTGCAGGTGCTCGTTGGCAAGGATGTGCCGGCGTTAAAGCGCTTGTCGAGCACCGTTTCCCTGGCTTCGCCCGAACCTAACGATATGGGTAAATGGGTGCAGATGGCTGAAACCAATTCGCCAGGGGTACGAATTGCGACACCCGGTCTGGAAATCGCTGATCGGGAAATTGACAAGCAGCGTGCCGGCCATTATCCGAGCCTGGATTTGGTCGCTACGCGCAGTAACGGTGGGCAGGGTAGAAACATTTCGGCACCTGCTGGTATTGACAGTGACAGCACCACGATCGGGCTCCAGTTGACCGTCCCCTTGTTCGCCGGCGGGGCGATTGCTTCCAAAGATCGCGAGGCTGTTGCTTTGAAGGACAAGGCATCTGCCGATCTGGATAATGCCCGTCGCAGCGCGGCACAAGGTGCGCGGCAAGCTTACCTTGGTGTCTCGACCGGATTGCTGCTGGTCAAAGCCTATGAGGCCGGCGTGATTTCGACGCAATCAGCACTGGATTCAACCAAGCTTGGATACGAAGTCGGTGTGCGGATCAATATTGACGTTTTGAATGCACAAAGCAAGTTTTACGATACGCGGCAAAAACTCGCGCAGGCGCGATTCAACACGCTTATCAGTTCATTGAAATTGAAGGCCGCGGCCGGCAGCCTGTCCGAGGCGGATGTTCAGTCGGTGAATTCGCTTCTCGAGTAATTTTCGGCAGAGTCGTTGCTCAGCGCAGGTTCAAGATAGCGCAGGATCAATTGCAGCGTTCGTTGAGTGGCGCCCCGGTGACGGTTGGCAAACTCTTTGCCGGCATGGCCCATGCGTTCTCGGGCCGCGGCATCGGCCAGCAGGCGCAGGGCCTCATGCACTAATTGGTCGGCGTTGGTAATCGACCGCGCGGCGCCGCAGAGAAGTGCTTCGCTGGCGGCTTCGGCGAAGTTATGCGTCGATGGGCCGAGCAAAACCGGTGTGCCTACGGCGCAGGCCTCGATCAGGTTTTGGCAGCCGAAATCGAGCAGGCTGCCACCGATGAAGGCGAGGTCGGCTGCGGCGTACCAGGCGAACATTTCACCCATGCTGTCACCGAGCACGATCTGTGTCGCGGGACGGAGTTCCCCGTTTTCGCTGCGTCGCTGCATCGGCATGCCGCGATCGTTGATCAACTTGGCAACGTCATCAAATCGCTGCGGGTGGCGCGGGACGATGATCAGCAGCGCCGTGTCGCCAGCGCCGACTTTTCGCCATGCGTCCAAAAGCAAAATTTCTTCGCCTTCACGTGTGCTGGCGGCGAGAAAAACAGGCCGCCCGCGAAAGCGCGCACGAAGCTGTCCTGCCAATGCCAGTTGCGCCGGCGGCGGATCGATGTCGAACTTCATGTTTCCAGTGACACTGCAGTTGGGCGCACCTAAAGAATTAAGGCGCGTAGCGTCTTCGCTAGATTGCGCACCGATCGCGGCGAGCCCCGTCAAGGCCTCATGAGACAGGGTCGGGAAGCGAGCGTAGCGGTGCGCTGAACGCTCCGATAGGCGCGCATTGACTAACAACAGTGGAATTCCTTCATGCTGACAGGCGGCTATCAGGTTCGGCCAAAGTTCAGTCTCCATGATCAGGCCCAGCTGTGGTTTGAATCGGCGCAAGAAGCGACGCATCGCCCACGGCGTGTCGTAAGGGAGGTAGCTGCGCATCACACTGTCGCCGAAAAGCGCTTCGGACGTCGCGCGGCCGGTCGGTGTCATGTGGGTCAATAGGATGCGTATTTGCGGGTAGCGAAGTCGCAACGCGGCGATCAGCGGTTGAGCGGCGCGCGTTTCGCCGACGGAGACCGCATGCAGCCAAATTGTTCGTCCGGGAGGGCCTCCAAATGGCGACGGCATGGCGGAAAGGAATCCGAATCGCTCGCCCCAGTGGTTCAGATAGGCGGGCTGCCGCCGGGCACGCCATAGCAGATAGAGTGCCGCGAAAGGCAAAGCCGATATGACCGCAAGCGTGTAAAGCAATCCGGCCACTAGAGCAGTCCGGCCACTGCAGTAATGACCGCAGCCGCGGTGGGCGCAGCATTGCGCCCACCCAGATTTATGGCCTGTTCGCCGGCATGAACGCCGGTCAGCTCGGGATCGGAGGCACAGAATAGAGCCAATGTCGGGCGTCCCAATGCGGCGGCCAGATGCGCAAGGCCGGTGTCGACTCCAACGACCAAGCGTGCCACGGCAAGCGTTTCAGCAAGACGGGTCAGACTCAGCGGCGGCAAGGCGACGGCATCCGGTATGGCCTGGGCGAGGCGCGCGGCACGTTCGCGCTCCACAGCGTTGCCCGCGGGGAAAAAGCATTCCAGGCCGCGTTCATGCAGCGCATGGCCCAAGGCGATCCATGATTCCTCGGGCCATAATTTGTCATCGCGCGACGTGGCGGTGAGCAATACCGCGCTAGGCCGGCCGCCTGCGAGGTACGCAGTTTTTACGCCGGTAAGTCCGTAATCCGCCACGGTGTTGATCGAGTAGCCTGCAGCCTGCGCCACCAGAAGACGGTTTCGTTCAACTGCGTGTAACGAGGTCGGCACGTTGAAGTGGCAGTGATAGGCACGCGCTGCCAATGGCTCCCGCGCCGAGCCGGCCGCGTAGCCGCAGCGCCGTCCGCGGGCCAGCCAGGTGATGACGGCGCTCTTAAACAGACCCTGTGTGTCGATGATCAGATCATAGGTTTCGCTCTGCAACTGATTGCGAAACGCAGCCATTTCTCGCCATGTGGCGCGGGACCTCAGATGCTTTTTCCAGCGTCGCACAGCTATCGGAATTACGTAGTGCACGGATGGATGGAGGCGCGGAATCTCGGCAAAGCCCTCCTCCACAACCCAGTCAATCATGGCATCGGGAAAGTGCGCGTGCAAGTCCGTGAGGACGGGCAAGTTATGTATGACATCGCCCAGAGACGAGGTTTTGACCAGTAGGATGCGCATTTGCATTGAATTATCCTATTTTCCCTTATCGCCCCACTGGCCTCCGCTTGTCCGCCTTTGTTCGCCCCATTGGGCGCGAAGGCTTGTGTCAAACTTGTGTTCTGATCACACTGACCGACTCGACCAACTCTTGCGATTAGCCGTTCGATGACCCCGATTTCCGCTGTCCTGATAACCAAGAATGCCGCCGGGGAACTGGCACCTTGTCTCGCCAGCCTGAGCTTCTGTGACGAAATTATTGTTGTCGATTCCGGTAGTACCGATGCGACTATCGAGTTGGCAAGGAGTCATGGTGCGCAGGTGATCAGCACGGAGTGGCGAGGGTTTGGACCCCAGAAGAAGTTTGCGGTCGAGCAGGCGAAGAATGACTGGGTCTTGTGCCTTGATGCCGATGAGCGCGTAGCGCCGGCCTTGCGCGCCAGCATTGAGGCCGCGCCAGAAGGACCGACTATCTTTGCGTACCGGTTTGCTCGCTGTAACCGATTTATGGGTCGCTATCTGCGTTTCG
>CAZAGR010000295.1:0-3806 GCA_964484585.1 uncultured Propionivibrio sp.
GTTGAGCCGCGTGGTAGCAGATGCAATGCTGGCGGACGAAGTTGCTGCGACGGCCCGCCGAATAGCGGATGGCGCGCCACTGGTTGCCCGTTGGCACAAGCAATGGATCAAGCGACTGATGAGCGGCGTACCGCTCAGTGATGATGACAAGCGCGCATCATTTGCGTTTCTCGATAGTGCGGATTACGCCGAAGGGCTGTCGGCGTTCATTGAAAAGCGCCCACCGAAATTCGAGGGTCGCTGAATGGCCATGGTCGATTGGTCAGGCATCGACACGGTGTTGCTCGACATGGATGGTACGCTGCTCGATCTGAATTTTGACAACCATTTCTGGCAGACTCATTTGCCGCAGAAATATGCGGAAGCGCGGGGCGTTGCGCCCGCCGAGGTGCGCGAAGAATTGATCACGCGATTCCATGCTCGCGCCGGCACGCTGGACTGGTATTCCGTGGATTTCTGGCAGACCGAGCTGGAACTGGACATCATGCGCCTGAAGGAGGAAGTGGCGCACTTGATCGCAGTCCATCCGCATGTCACCGATTTCCTGACAGCGCTGCGGGCGAGTGGCCGGCGGATTGTCCTGGCGACCAACGCACATCATAAAAGCGTGACCTTAAAAATGGCCCGCACCGGGCTTGAGCCGCACTTTGATGTCATCGTCAGCTCGCATGCGCTCGGAGCCGCAAAGGAAGAGCAGGCGTTCTGGCAGAGTCTCTGCGCGCTGGAGCCCTTTGATCCGGCGCGCACACTGCTGGTCGATGACAGTTTGCCCGTGCTCGATTCGGCGCGGCGCTACGGTATCGCACATCTGATTGCCGTAAGAAAGCCGGATACACGCCAAGCGCAAAAGCATACCGGTGACTATCCCGCCATCGACGACTTCTCCCAACTGCTGCCCTGCTGATGGACGCTGTGATGGACGTAGTTGAGGTCGTCGTGATCGGCGCCGGTGTGGTTGGCTTGGCTTGTGCTCGCTCATTGGCGGCACGAGGGCACGAGGTGATTGTTCTGGAACGCCACGGCGCTTTTGGTACTGAGATCAGCGCCCGCAACAGCGAAGTTATTCACGCCGGCATTTATTATCCGACCGGGTCGCTCAAGGCGCAGCTTTGCGTGGCTGGCCGGCGGCAACTTTATGCCTATTGCGCCGAACGCGGTATAGCGCATCGACGCTGCGGCAAGTTGCTGGTGGCGACCGGCGCGGCGCAAGTTCCAGTGTTGGAAGACTTGTGGCGTCAAGGACAGGCAAATGGCGTCGAGGATCTGGACTGGCTGACGGAAGCGCAGGCGCAAGCGATGGAGCCGCAGCTGACGTGCGTCGCCGCACTGAATTCGCCGACAACCGGCATCATTGATAGCCACGGGTTAATGCTCTCCTTGTTGGGTGATGCCGAGCGCGATGGGGCGTTGCTGGTCTTGAATAGTTCCGTAACGGGCGGCCGGATTGTTGCAGAAGGAATTGAGTTGGAAATCGGCGGAGAGAATGACGCGCCTTCCGTGTTGAGGGCGCGCCGTGTGGTCAATGCGACGGGACTCGGGGCGCCAGCGCTCGCTGCGACTCTGGCCGGCTTTCCGGCCGAGCAGGTGCCACCGCAGTTCTTTGCCAAGGGCAGCTATTTTGCCTTGCAGGGTCGGGCACCGTTCTCGCGATTGGTGTATCCGGTGCCCGAGCCGGGAGGCACCGGCGTGCATCTGACTCTTGACCTGGCCGGTCAGGGTCGATTCGGCCCTGATGTGCAGTGGGTGGCCGCGCCGGAATATTCAGTAGACCTTGCGCGGGCCACGCATTTTTATAACGAGATACGTCGCTATTGGCCGGCACTAGCGGACGGCGCTCTCACGTCGGCCTACGCCGGAGTGCGGCCTAAAATTTCGGTACCGGGCGAACCTGCCGCCGACTTCCTGATTCAGGGACCACAACAGCACGGAATCGAAGGACTGGTCAATTTGTTCGGTATCGAGTCACCGGGTCTGACGGCAAGTCTGGCCATTGGCGATCATGTGGCGACATTGCTGGCAGGGTGAAGGTATCATGATGATCAGTTAGGACGACTTGTCAAACGCGTGCGCTGGTGAAGGTCAATTCAAGAGGATAGCTAATGTCAACATCCGTATTGTGTGTCGCTGCCCCGCACTATGGTTGAAACGCTGGCCCAACTTCTGCGGCTGAGAAAAGTCGGCGCTGGCGGGACGGCGCCGCCCAGTACAAAACTTCTTGCCGAGTGGCGCCAGCAATTGACGGACTGCGCCGACGCGCGTGGCGGTGAAGTCTCGGCACGCAGGCGCGCGGCGGCCTTGGCGCAGACGTATATGGGGCTTGACGATACGGGAAGGCATGCGTTTCTGAAGCTGATTTCTCTGGAGTTCGGCCCGGACCCGGCCAAGGTTGCCGTCGTTCATACCGCCTACCAGAGCGCCATCGGGACAGTTCAGCAGTGGGATGCCGAAGCGGTGCTGCGCGGGGCGCTGCGTTCGGCGCGAATTCGCATCATGACCCAGTTCAATGCGATACCGCAGGGCGTGAAGTTTCTTGTCGATCTGCGCGCCGATTTGCTGCGGTATCTCGAAAGTGACGCGGAATTGGCAGCGCTGGATCGCGAGCTTCAGTTGCGCCTCGCCGCCTGGTTTGATGTTGGCTTCCTGGAGTTGCAGCGAATTACCTGGCATTCCCCGGCCGTGTTGCTTGAGAAATTTATCGAGTATGAGGCGGTGCATGAAATCCAGTCTTGGACCGATCTCAAGAACCGTCTTGATTCCGACCGGCGCCTGTATGCATTTTTTCATCCACGCATGCCGCTCGAACCGCTGATCTTCGTCGAGGTAGCGCTGACCGATCATCTCGCGGATAACGTATTGGCACTTTTGGACGAGAACGCGCCGGTGTTTGATGCACAAAAGGCCGACACGGCAATTTTCTACTCGATTTCGAATACCCAGACCGGATTGCGTGGTGTCTCGTTCGGCAACTTTTTGCTCAAGCGGGTCATTGATGATTTACGTCGCGACTTCCCGAGGCTGAAGCAGTTTGCCACGCTCTCTCCGCTGCCGGCGTTAGCGGCTTGGGTCAAACGCAATCCGGACGCACTGGGCGCTGCCGGCATTGCTGACGACGCGGCGATATTGGCCACGGGGCAATGGACTGCGCACGCCGAGCAGGCGAGAGAATTGAACAAACAGCTGGCCTGTCTTGCCGCCCGCTATTTGACGCAGGCCAAGTCCGGCACCGGAGATGGCTGGCAACCTTATGACCCCGTTGCGCGGTTCCACCTCGGCAACGGTGCCCGCATCGAACGCATCAATCCGCTGGGCGATGTGTCGGTGAAGGGACTGAAACAATCGTTTGGGGTGATGGTGAATTATTTGTATGATCTGAACGATTTGGAAGAAAACGTCGAGAATTTTGCCCGCGAGGGCACAATAGCCACCTCGGCCACCGTTCGTCGGTTGGCGAGGTAAATTAGACCAACGAGGAGAAAACATCATGCGTCGATCAATCATCAAGGGCTTGCTGGCCCTGCTGGGTACATTCTTCATAGGCATAACCGGCAACAGTTTCGCCCAGACTCAGGTCATCAAAATCTCGCACCAGTTTCCGGGTGGAACGATAGACGAGGGCGACTTCCGCGACCGCATGGTGCGCAAATTTGCCGCCGAAGTGGAGAAGAAGACCGGCGGCCAGCTCAAGTTCGAAATCTATCCTTCCGGCTCGCTGGTCAAGCCGGTCGAGCAGTGGGGCGCGATGGCCAACGGTTCGCTCGACATGTCGCTGTATCCGCTGGCCTATGCCGGCGGCCGTGTGCCGGAAC
>CAZAGR010000296.1:0-3772 GCA_964484585.1 uncultured Propionivibrio sp.
GTCGAGGAGTGCTTCGCACCAAACCATCCGCAGAAGCCGGACTGGGGCAAGCGCCGCATCCCGTTTTCAGGCGAACTCTGGATTGAACGCGAAGACTTCGCCGAGGTGCCACCCAAGGGCTACTTCCGTATTTTCCCCGGCAACCGGGTGCGTTTGCGTTACGGCTTTGTGATTGAGTGCACGGGCTGCGACAAGGATTCCAATGGAAGGATTACTGCGGTGCACTGTAGCTATCTGCCCGATTCAAAATCCGGCACACCCGGTTCGGACACCTATAAGGTCAAAGGCAATATTCACTGGGTCTCCGTAAAACACGCGTACGCCGCACAGGTACGGCTCTACGACCGTTTGTTTTCGGTCGCCGCTCCCGGTGCCGCAGTCGACGGAATTGAGCGCGATTTCATCGCCGACCTGAACCCGGACTCGCTTACCGTCATCACGGCGCAGCTGGAACCGTTGGCGCGAGAAGCGATCGCCGAGGATCATTTCCAGTTTGAGCGTCACGGCTACTTTGTTGCCGACAGGATTGACTCCCGACCCGGCGAACCGGTATTCAATCGCGCTGTCACACTCAAGGATGCATGGACCAAAGCTGTTGGCTGACGTATTAGCATTTGGCAACGAGGATCGGTTGCGCGCTGCGACTTCGCGCCGCAAGGTAGATCAGCTTGGTCCATTTTTTCTACTCTCCGCGCTCGGTCATGTGGCATGGGTATCGCTTCCGCTTTCGCTCCCATTTACCTCGCCGTCCATGATCGTCAAGCTGGCGGCTTCACCAATGTTGCGAGTGCAGTTACATGCGCCCGCGGAAACGCCGCACGATTCACAAGCACCGGCTCATCCGACTAGCGCTATGAAGAAGGTGGTTACCGCAGGAAAGAATGCATCCACAGATGTGGAGCAGGATTTCCACGCGACGGACGAACCAAAGGCATCCGCAAATCAAGCCAGCGACAGCCATTCCACGCCAGCGATGGATCTGGATGCCCTACGTGCGACTGCACGCGCCATTGCCAGAGAAATCAAACCAAAACCGGCACTCACCGGAAGTTCGCCCGCCGTCTTGCCTTCGATCGAAACGGCAATTGCCGGCGCCCTGATTTCGGATACGCCGGTAGAAAGCAAAGGGCCCGAAGGCTGGGTCATACGCCGTGGAAAAGTTCGCTGCATAATTCTGCCCAAAGATATCCCGTATTTTTTGCAGGGCACCCTGATTGTGCCGCAGTGCGGCTAGGCTTTTTTGAAAAACACAGGAAAGAATCGCACATGAGTATGGATGCCACCGATTTCACCTCCACCCTGGCTGCAGCATGGAAAGCCAACAACTCACTCCTTTGCGTCGGACTCGACCCGGACCCGACAAAATTTCCCGCTCATCTCCACGGCCGGCCGCGAGCTATCCTCGAATTCTGCAGCGCAATTGTCGACAGCACGGCCGACCTGGTCTGCGCCTTCAAGCCGCAGATCGCCTACTTTTCGGCACAGCGGGCCGAGGATCAACTCGAAGCCCTGATCGCCCACATACACACGCAGCATCCCGGCATTCCAGTGATTCTGGATGCCAAACGTGGCGATATCGGCAGCACCGCCGAGCAGTACGCCATCGAATCCTTTGAGCGCTATCAGGCCGACGCTGCCACAGTCAATCCCTACATGGGCCGCGATTCCGTCGAACCCTGGCTGGCCTACAAAAACAAGGGTGTGATCCTGCTTTGCCGAACCTCCAATCCGGGTGGCAGTGATCTACAGTTTCAAAAAGTCGGCGCCAGCGGGACGGCGCTTTATGAACATGTCGCCCGTCTGGTCGCCACGGAATGGAATACCAGCGGTCAGTGCGCACTGGTAGTGGGTGCCACCTTCCCCGAGGAAATCGCACGAGTTCGTGAAATCGTCGGCGATATGCCGCTGCTGGTACCCGGCATTGGCGCTCAGGGCGGCGACATCGAAGCCACGGTGGGCGCCGGGAAAACAAGCACAGGCACCGGTCTGATGATCAACTCCTCGCGTGCCATTCTGTATGCCGGCTCGGGCGAGGGCTATGCCGAAGCGGCGCGCAAAGTCGCGCTTGCCACACGGGATGCCATCAATCGGTGGCGTTGAACACGGTCACTCGTCGCCGTGCGACATTGCAACGATGAATAACACGAACCAAAAGTGCAACTCAGCATGCCGGACAACGTTTGCGACACCCTGCTGCACATGCTATTGCGAATGGCCACAACGGCAGGCCGCTACTTCATCAGTATCGTGAACAGAATTCCTATCCATCGGTCGGAAGTTTGTAATCCTTGAACTGCTCGCGCAATTTCATTTTCTGCAGCTTGCCCACCGCCGTATGTGGCAACTGATCGACAAACATCACATCATCCGGAGTCCACCATTTGATGATCTTGCCTTCCAGAAATTTCAAAATATCGTCACGACCTAGCTCATAGCCCGGCTTCTTGACAATGATGAGCAAGGGTCGCTCCTGCCATTTTGAATGTGCAACGCCGATCACCGCCGCCTCCGCCACGCCCGGATGGCCCATGGCTGCATTTTCCAGATCAATCGAAGATATCCATTCACCGCCCGACTTGATGACATCTTTGGAGCGATCGGTAATCTGCATGTATCCGTCCGGATCGATTGTCGCTACGTCGCCGGTATCAAAGAATCCCTCGGGGTCGAGAACCTGACCGCCTTCACCGCGAAAGTAACTGGCCACGATCCATGGCCCACGCACCAGCAAGTGGCCGAACGCCTTGCCGTCATGGGGCAACACATTGCCCTCATCATCCGTGATACGCAACTCGACCCCATAAATCCCGCGCCCCTGTTTAGCCTGAATATCCAGACGTTGCTGCAGCGTGAAATCACGATGCTTGGGCAACAGATTACCGACGGTACCCAGCGGCGACATTTCCGTCATGCCCCAAGCGTGAATTACAAAAGCACCGAAATCCGTCTCAAAGCGCTCGCTCATTGCCCGCGGCGCGGAAGAACCGCCAATCAGGACACGTTTTAGCGCGAGTTCTTTCCTGGGCTCCAGATGATTTACGTCAACATGCTGAAACAGCATCAACCACACCGTAGGAACACCCTGTGCAAGGGTCACTTTTTCATCGCGCATGAGCTCATAGACACTCTTGCCATCCAGTCCCGGGCCCGGCATCACCAATTTGGCGCCGCAGAGTGCGCCAGCGTAGGGCATGCCCCAGGCGTTGGCATGAAACATGGGCACGATCAGCAGCGCCGTGTCATTGACGCCCAGATTCATGGCATCCACGGTGCAACCCATCATGGCGTGCAGCACTGTCGATCGATGGGAATACAAAACCCCCTTTGGATTTCCAGTCGTACCGGATGTGTAACACAATGACGAAGCCGTGTTCTCGTCAAACACCGGCCAGTCATACTCGGCACTCTGGCCCGCCACCATTTCCTCATAGCACAGCAGCTTCGGCAACGTGGTCGATACCGGCATGTGCGCGGCATCGGTCATCAGTACAAAACCTTTTACGGACTTCATACCCGCCGCCAGTTTCTCGACGAGCGGCAGAAAGCCCAGATCGAAGAACAGATACTGGTCCTCGGCATGATTGGCGATGTAGTCGATCTGCTCCGGAAACAGGCGCGGGTTGATGGTGTGGAGTACCGCGCCGATACCAGACACGCCGAAATACATTTCCATGTGCCGGTAGCCGTTCCAGGCTAACGACGCGATGCGGTCTCCCGGCTTGACGCCGAGCGCCGTCAGTGCGTTCGCCAGCTGTTTTGACCGGCGATGAAT
>CAZAGR010000297.1:0-3760 GCA_964484585.1 uncultured Propionivibrio sp.
TTCTCAGGGCGTCGCGTGTTGGTCGTGGAGGACGAACCGTTCAATCAGGAAATCACCCAGTGCCTGCTGGAGGACGTCGGCCTGGTGGTGGATGTCGCGAACAACGGCGAAGAAGCGATAGCGAAAATCAGTGATAACCGGTACGCCGTGATCTTGATGGATATGCAGATGCCCGTGATGGGGGGTTTAGAGGCGACACGGCTGATCCGGCAGATGCCCGATGGCGGCGAGACGCCCATCTTGGCCATGACAGCCAATGTCTTTGAGGATGATCGCCTCGCCTGCAAGGAGGCCGGGATGAATGACTTTATTACCAAACCGGCGACGCGCGAAATTCTTTGCGCAACCTTGCTGCGCTGGCTGGAAACGACCTAGACTCTGAGGGCTGATTGAGGCTCGCGAAAGCATTTTTCGCGTACTTTTAGGATACAACTATGTTGCCTGCACCGATTCCTGCCTATGAATCTGAACGGATCGCATCTCTGCGCAAGATGCTGTTGCTGTCGACACCCGATGAGGAATCGTTTGACCGAGTAACCCGGGCGGCACAGCGAATGTTCAACGTGCCGATTGCGTTGGTATCGCTCATTGACACAAACCGGCAGTGGTTCAAGTCCTGCATCGGTCTGCCCGTTCGCGAGACCGAGCGGGATGTCTCATTCTGTGGGCATGCCATTCTGGCTGAGGAACTGTTCGTTATCGAGAACGCGTTGCTTGATCCGCGTTTTGCCGATAATCCGATCGTCACTGGCGACCCCCACGTGATTTTCTACGCAGGTAGGCCCTTGAAAAATGCCGAGGGCTTTTTTGTTGGCACGCTGTGCATCATCGATCATGAACCGCGAACGTTTAGCCCAGAGGATCGGCAATCACTCCAAGACTTGGGATACTGGATTGAACAGATCTTCTATGCCCGCGAATTGAGTCAGGCGGAAACGGCTCTGCTCTCTGAACTGGATGAAACGCGACGGTCAAGTTTGCTCGACCCGATGCTTAACATCTGGACCTCATCGGCCATATCAAATATTGTTGAGCGCGAAGCACTCCGGGAATTTCGCAATCGCTCGCCGCTCTCAGTCATGATGGTCTGTTTAAACTCATTCGAGGATATGGTTGCAATGCATGGTGCTACAGCTACCGATTTGCTTCTCATTGAATTCGTCAAGCGAATGAATTCGGCGATTCGCCCCTACGACAGCCTAGGGCGTTGGAGCGCGTACCAATTCATGATCGTGTTTCCCGATACCGACCGCACAGCAGCACTAAACGTTGCTCAAAAGATTCGACGCGTAGCGGATTACCCACTGCTGGTTGGGGAGGACATAGTCGAGCTATCAATAAGCATTGGCATCGGTGGCGCTGACTTTGTTGAAGAAACTCCAGAACCACCCATATTGATTGAGCGGGCTCAGCAGGATATTCATTAGGCGTGTGGGTTGCCGCGAAGCAGCACTGTCGCACTTAAACTACTGGCGAGACGAGCCACCATCAGAAAACCATATCGTACCCGAGCCTGCCGCTAAAACGATGACTATAAAAAGCATGGCATTGAAACGTCCCAGTGCCTGGGCCCGCTCCGGAATAACAAGTGACATGCCGGCATGAACAAACAAGAGACCAAAGGCTGTTATCTGCCACTGATGGGGATCGTTGAAAACCGCCCTGTGGCTGGATACAGAACGAAATTCAATCAGGCCAAAGGAAAGCGCCATTAGAAATAAGCCGGTTCCAGCGGCGATCAATCCGGCCGGCCATGTCTTTCTCAAAATTTCCGTGGATAGACACATGGGGTTTATCGCGTTCAGGTTATTCAAGAGCAATCAGTATCCATCTACTCTGGACTGAAGGGCATTGATGAATTCTGCCCTCGGGCATTACGATTATCGGCGCACGCAAAAATTCACTTGATCTAGTGCAGTTGCATCGTTTTGCCAAAAAGTCGGCGATAGCGGGACGGCGTCTGTGGGACCATCGATGTGTAAGGGTTTGCGTGAGAGCAAACGCTGCCCCGAGAGCCACATTGGCGATAGCAATTTTGCGAGAATCGAACATGTCCGCGTTTATGAAAACACTTTTCCCCTTCGTTAGCGGCCTTGCGTTCGCGATTGCATTTACAGCCATACCGGCTAAGGCAGCGCCAAAGGGTGCGCCGGTGCGGGCAAAGGCGGTAGCTGCTTCAGTATCAACTTGCCTTGCCATGCTCCGCTAGGCCGGCAGGCGACCTAGTGTTATCAATAGCGAGCAAGCCAAGACCAGCCGCCATCAGGTAATGCATCCATTGCATGCTGGTCAGCGGTCCAGGAATCGCTGTTGAGGCCTGCCCTGCCGCCAACAGACTGGCGACAAACGCTGACGCGCCGGCGATCCCGACTGGACTTCGTTGCAACACCACCGCGATGAATATTACCGTCACCGACGCAGCGGGAACCAGCTGGCGCCAGGATTCCAAGCCAAGCATGGTCAGCGCAACTCCGGCCGCACCCGCTAAAAAAATGAATCGAGCCGCGGCAGTAGTACGGCAAGCCAAGGGATCATCCGGCCAACGAATCGCTATGGCCAACAGCGGAAATGCCGCGCAAGCGGCGAGCAAGCTGGCAAAACGGTGCGGCCCTAGAAGTTGCGCGATACCGGAAAATCGCAACACGCCGAAAACGGCAGCCATTCCCAGCATTCCGCTGGCGACAGCCAGTCCGGGTCGTGCGCGCAGATTTTTCAGTGAAACAATGAAACAGACAATCGCCAACACCAGATCCGACACCGCATCGGCATTCACTTCAAAGTTCCCGGTGAGGAAGTTTCGGTACCGACTGTCACCACTGTCACCACTTGCCGAGCAAGCCAGACAAAACAAGCGACCGCACCGACCAGCGCGACGCCACGCAGCAGCGTGGGCGCATCAAAACCAAACCAGGTCGGGAGAGTGGCAAACGCCAGGCTGATCGCAATCACCCGCAGTTGCTCGAAACGGATCGCCAGCCGCCGGCCTTCCATCAGTGCGCCCAGCGTCAATGCCGTTGCCAAAATACACAGTGCGTATGCCAGTTTCTCAAGCAATTCAAGCTGCCCGGACACACCAATCAAGTGAGTCACGAACACCGAAACAACAGCGTATTGCACTGCCGCATAGCGACGCAGGCCGCGTGAGGTGTGAGCGTCATAACGCTGGAACTGTTGTGCATCAAAATGAGCGATCGGCTCATCCGACCAACCGCCCGGCGGCGCTAGCCAGACGCCAAGCTTGGCACGCCAACCTTGCGCGATACGCGACTCATTCCACAGGTCGGCGTAGTAGTGCAAATTACCCCATACCGGATTAAAGCTGCGTAATGGCCTGCGTATGCCATAAATGATTTTCTCGCCATCGCGCTCGTCGGCAAAGGTACCAAATAACCGATCCCAAAGAATAAGAATGCCGCCGTAGTTCTTGTCGATGCAATAGTCGTTCTGACCGTGATGCACCCGATGATTGGACGGCGTTACCAAAACGCGGTCGACCCAACCAAGCCTGCCTACCAGCTCGGTATGCACCCAATATTGATAAAGCAAATCGATCAGTGCAACCGTTACAAACATCAGCGGCGGCACACCCGCCACCGCCATCGGCAGATAAAACAGCCACCCGAACAGACCGCCGGTCGAGGTCTGGCGCAATGCCGTCGACAGGTTGTAATACTCGGATGAATGGTGCACCACATGCGAAGCCCAAAGCACATTGACTTCGTGCCCCATACGATGATTCCAGTAGTAGAGAAAATCATAA
>CAZAGR010000298.1:0-3748 GCA_964484585.1 uncultured Propionivibrio sp.
TGTGCGCACCGACTGCGTTTGGCAAAACGGTTACTGCCGCAGCGATGATTGCCCGGCGGGGAGTGAGCACGCTGGTGCTCGTACACCGGCGGGAACTGCTCAAGCAGTGGCAGGAACGTTTGCAGTCATTTCTGGGCGTCGGCATGGCCGTGCTCGGCACCATCGGTGGCGGCAAAGCAAAACCGACAGGAAAAATAGACATCGCCGTGATGCAGTCATTATCGCGCCAGGGTGAAATCGACCCCTTGGTCGAAAATTACGGCCACGTCATCGTCGATGAATGCCATCACTTGAGTGCGGAGTCATTTGAAGCGATCTTGAAGCAAACCAAAGCGAAATATGTGCTTGGCCTGACCGCCACGCCGATTCGTCGCGATGGTCGGCAGCCGATTATTTTCATGCAGTGCGGACCAACACGGCATACCGCTGCAAAACCATTGAGTGCGCCGCACGATCTAGCTGTTACGCCTTGCACATTACACACGCGGATTGATTTGGCTCAGGAGGCTGGCATTCAGGATGTTTTTCGGCACATCGCCGGTGATCAGGCACGGACAGCCGCGATTGCGACGGAGATCGAGAATGCGTACAAGCAAGGCAGGAAGATCCTCGTACTGACGGAGCGAACGGAGCATCTCGATTCCATCGCAGCTGCTCTGAACGGCAAAGTTTCAGCACTGACTGTTTTGCATGGCCGGTTGGCAAAAAAACTGCGTGCCACTTTGATCACCGAACTTGAGGCGCTACCCCCTGACGCACCCCGCGTACTGCTTGCGACCGGCAAACTGGTCGGTGAAGGTTTCGACCATCCACCGCTTGATACCCTGGTGCTGGCGATGCTTGTGTCGTGGAAAGGAACGCTGCAGCAATACGCTGGCCGTCTGCATCGTGAGCACGCGACCAAGACCGACGTGCGCATCATCGATTTCGTCGATACCGGTCATCCGGCGCTACTGCGGATGTGGGACAAGCGCCAGCGTGGATACCGCGCGATGGGATACAGAATTGCGGAATGATCTCGGCGAACTGCTGACGCCCGCAGCGCTACTCATTGGTTCCAATAGCGAGTCGTTCGGTAGTAAACTGCACGCCACCAGTAGTACCAAGTGGTTAGCAGAGAGCATCTGCTAACCACTTTCTTTTGCGGGGCACTGGCGGGACCTCTAGCAATTCACCGGCACCGTAAGCTTCGAGGCCGCGTCCATGAGTTGACTTACTGTTCGAGCCGGCAGCAAGCCGAGTTCGACCAACATCTTGCCGTACCGCTAGCGCCGACTTTTATAAGCATCAGCGCGCGGTATCGCGACAAGGTCTGACGCCGACTGGCAATTTGTGCACTGCATGATATGCATTGTGCGAATGCTGTGCTAGGGTGCGGGTGCAGTGACTCTGAACACCTTCTAAAACCAACTACGAGGAGGATTCACGAAATGCAAGTCTCAAGGCGGCAGTTCTTCAAGATCTGCGGTGCCGGAATGAGCGGTTCGAGTATCGCCCTGATGGGGTTCTCGCCTGCCACCGCCCTCGCTGAGGTGCGTGCTTACAAGCTCGCCAAAGCGACGGAAACCCGCAACATGTGCCCCTACTGCTCGGTCAGTTGCGGGGTTCTTATCTACACCACGGGCGACAAGTCCAAGAATTCGAAGGCGGACATCTTCCATATCGAAGGCGATCCGGATAATCCGGTCAATCGAGGCACGCTCTGCCCCAAAGGCGCAGGATTGCTCGATATGATCAAGAGTCCGCTGCGTCAAAAGTTCCCGGAAGTTCGCGAGCCTGGCAGCAACGAATGGAAGCGCATCAGCTGGGACTCCGCCTTTGAACGGATTGCCAAACTGGTGAAGGCGGACCGCGACGCAAACTTCATCGAGAAAAATGCGGACGGGGTCACGGTCAACCGGTGGAATACGACGGGCTATCTGGCCTCGTCTGCTGCCGGCAATGAGGCTGGCTACATCACTCACAAGATTCTTCGCTCACTCGGCAATGTAGCGTTCGACACCCAAGCACGCATCTGACACGCTCCTACGGTATCCAGTCTGGGTCCGACATTTGGGCGTGGTGCAATGACCAACCACTGGGTCGACATCAAGAATGCCGACCTCGTTTTGATCATGGGCGGAAATGCCGCCGAAGCACATCCCTGCGGTTTCAAATGGGTGATCGAAGCAAAGAAAGATCGCAAAGCCAAGCTGGTGGTGGTGGACCCGCGCTTCACGCGTTCGGCGGCCGTTGCCGACTATTACGCACCGGTGCGTGCCGGCGCCGACATCGCTTTTTTGGGCGGGGTGATTAACTACCTGCTCGAGAAGGACGCGATTCACCGCGACTACGTCAAGGCCTACACCAACGCCAGTTTCCTGATCGACGAGGGCTTCAGTTTCGACGATGGCATTTTCTCCGGCTACAACGCAGAGAAACGTAACTACGCCAAGGACACGTGGAAGTACCAACTCGACAAGGACGGCTTTGCCAAGGTCGATGACACCCTGCAAAGCCCGCACTGTGTATTCCAGCTGATGAAGAAGCATTACAGCCGCTATACGCCGGAGCTGGTGAGCAGCGTCAGCGGCACGCCAAAGGACCAATTCCTGAAAGTCTGCGACTACATCGCGGGGACGGCTGCGCCGAACAAGACGATGACCATTCTCTATGCCCTGGGGTGGACACAACATTCGGTCGGCTCGCAAAACATCCGCACGATGGCGATCATTCAGCTGCTGCTCGGCAACATGGGCATGGCGGGTGGCGGTATCAACGCACTGCGTGGCCATGCCAATGTGCAGGGCATCACCGATCAGTGTTTGTATTCGGACAATTTGCCGGGTTATATCGGGGCACCGACCGATGCCGATGTGGACCGCAAGACCTTCCTGGAAAAACGCACACCCAAACCCTTGCGGCCGAACCAGATGAATTTCCCGCAAAACTTCCCGAAGTGGTTTACCAGTCTGCAAAAGGCCTGGTTCGGGAATGCGGCAACCGACAAGAACGATTACGGTTACGACTGGCTGCCGAAGAAGGACGCGGCATACGATGTGCTGGCGCTGTTCGAGCGCATGCATCAGGGCAAGATCACCGGATTCTTCTGCCAGGGTTTCAATCCCTTGGCGGCGGTATCGAATAAAAAGAAGGTGGGCGATGCACTGGCCAAGCTGAAGTTCCTCGTGATCATGGATCCTCTGGAAACGGATACGTCGGAATTCTGGAAAGCGTATGGCGAATTCAATGAAGCCGACTCGTCGAAAATTCAGACGGAGGTGTTCCGTTTGCCCGCCAACCTGTTCGCTGAGGAGGCTGGCTCATTCACCAACTCGGGACGCGTCATCCAGTGGCACTGGAAGGCGGCCGACGGCCCGGGAGAGTCAAAGGGCGACATCGAGATCATGGCGACATTGTTCATGAAGCTCAAGGAAATGTACGCCAAAGACGGCGGCAAGAACCCCGAGCCGATCATGAATCTGACCTGGCCATACCGAATCGCCAACAAGCCCTCGCCGGACGAATTGCTGATGGAAATCTCCGGCAAGGCCTTGGGTGATGTGTTCGATCCGAAGGACGCAACCAAGGTGTTGGCCAAAGCCGGAGAACAATTGGGCGGGTTTGCCCAGTTGCGCGATGACGGCAGCACCTCGTGCGGCAACTGGATCTATGGCGGCTGCTGGTCGCAGGCGGGCAACCTTACCGCGCGGCGCGACAATGCCGACCCATCCGGCCTCGGTCAGACCCTGCTCTGGGGGTTTGCCTG
>CAZAGR010000299.1:0-3744 GCA_964484585.1 uncultured Propionivibrio sp.
CATAGGCGCCTGCGTGTTGCCCAGGCTGCGCGTCGTTGCGCCGAGTACGAGCGCGATCGCCGTCAGAGGCGCATAAGCGGCACCCCAGCGCAGAAAAGTTGCCGCAACATCGGCCACCGCAACATCCGGTGTCATCCAATCGGCCAGCCAATGCGGTGCGTAAAAGGATATCAGCGCAAATGGCAGGGTCAGAGCAATACCCAGCGCGACCGCACCCGTCACTGGACCGCGTATCGCCCGCTTGCGTCCGGCACCGCTGTATTGCGCAACCACCACGCCCGTTGCCCCAGAGACGCCGACCAACATCATTGTCACGACAAACAGCATACGACCGGCGAGACCCACGCCGCCGAGCGCAGACGCACCGAGCGCGCTGACCATCAGTGTGTCGAGAAAACCCAGTAGCGAGGAGATCACCGCCTGCGTCGCGATCGGTCCGCCGAGTTGCCAGAGTGCGCGGGCCGCACCCCGGTTGTCGGCGGGGAGAACCCAATGATTGGTGGATGCCGCTCGCTGCATCAATTCGCCGTCGTGCCAACGCCGACTTTTAGAAGTCGAACCAGCTTTCCACTGCATGACCAGTGCAAGGGATAAAGCCCTTAGTGTTATTGGTCACCAGGGTCACGCCAAGTGCAGTCGCATAAGCGGCTGTCAGCGTATCGAGATGATCCGTCTTGCGTTCCCACATTGCCAAGCGGACAGGACCATACCGCGCACCGGCCGAATGATTGAAGGGCGCCACAAGGATATCCTCGACAAGCATGTCAAGATGGCGCCGCTGTCGTTCACGATCACTACTCACAGCAACATCATAACCCAGCTCCACATAGGTCATCTCAGGCCAGCCTTGTCCAACGAGATATGAGCGAAGTAATCGGGGCAAGCCCGAAAATTGCCCGAAGGTCACTTTTTTATTCCATAATAATCAATTAGTTAGAGTCGACGACTTGGGATCCTGAAGGCTGATAGAGCACACCCGGGAAGGCGATGGGTTGCATTCCGCCATCAGCGGACCTACGATTCCTCGAATGAGTCTGGTCTAGAAGGTCAAGTACCAGCACAGAGCCAGCAGTGGGTTGTCAAATTGGACGGCTGCAGGTCATCGGAAAGCCGCCATATCCGCGCGCTTGGCTCCGCCAGCGAAATGTGCGCCAGCTCCCCGAAATCCCAACCTCACTGTCGCCCCAATGCAGGCCTCCGACTAACTTGGCGCTGGTCGTCAAGTCTCTGGGTGAAGTCGCCTTAGCAATCGCAAGCTGTGACGACAATTACTCTGCAACGATTGAGTTGTTCAAGGTACCAAGTCGATCTGCCCTCATCTGGACCAAATCACCCTGCCTGAGGTAGCGTTCCGCCTGATACTCTTCTCGAACGTAGGGCTCAACGATCGTTTGCAATTGAGACCAGTTCAACGAGAAAAATAGTTCTGAAAATCCCAGAAACAGTTGCCGTGGCGTGGGCTTTCTATAGATGACTCCTCCTGGAGTGCCGGATAGAAAAATGGTTCGCTCGGGAATCCGGCCGTTTTTAAAAGGGAGGCTCGCCGTGCTGTCGCGCCAGGCCCACACGCGAGCCTCCCGGGCAAACGTCTCGGCAAAAATTCTCCGAATATCCCAGTTCATTTCATTCGGATGCGCTTCCTGCCGCTTTTCGCCATTACACCAAAGCTCGAGTTTGAGCGATGGATAAAACTTTAAATAGTCCTTAGGGATCACAAACAGGTTGCCAATGGGCATAAATCCAGGCTGGCTTTTCCCTGTGGTGAAACCATCGCCGGAATTTACATCCAGCAGATTGACGTGGCGCATCAAAGATGCTCGGTCGGTGTAATCGCTGGCCAGGACTAAGCCCATATGTTTCGGTATGGTGTTCGGCGGTAGGTCCTCCAGTAGGACAAAGCCAAGTTCGATTTCGTAGTCGAGCAGACCATCACGCGCCGCCACGGTAGCATTGTGTGGTGTCGCGTCCGTGCGCTTGGGAAACATAAATGAGTCCCTGACAGACGTTTCCTCGGCATGAGCACGATAGTTAATGCCAACTGCCGCTTGGTTGCTGGTTCCCAAAAACGGGAGGATCAACTCCCCGACATCGACGTTTGTCAGCGGTCCCGTCAGATTCTGCAAGGATTCATAACCGAGCGTATTGAATAGCGTAACAGGATCGAAGGAAGCGGCTGGGAGGGCCTCCTGCACGTCGATACCAGCTACCTTTCCAGCCCTGAAGCTATTGACAAGCAAAAGGTGTGGTTCTGTGCCCACCAGGAAGCGGGCAAACGTCAGTGCTTCTGCCCGCGGCGCTATTGCCAACTCACCTGTTACCGGGCCACCCGATTTTAGTTGCGCTTCGATTGTTGTTGGCGCCCATCGCTGCGCGACTTGCCAGAGCGCAAACCAGCCGCCTAACAAAGCAATGACAATCCAGAGGATTTTTTTCATCCCATTATTCTTCATTGGTGGGGCGTATCAAACACCTACTGCAGTAAGTTTCCATCATGATCAAGTTTTGTTGCTGATTCTCGTGCCAACCAAATAGCTGATCCACAGGTCAATGTCGCACTGCTGCGAGGTGAGGACACCGCGGTCATTTTGAATCGCCTTTTCACGCAGACAGTCACCTGGACTGCCGACTGCGCAATGCGTCCAAGTAAGGGACCAAGCGGTCCCTCCAAATCCGATAGCCTGCCTCATTGGGGTGGACACCATCCATGAAATTGGTCGATAGCTGTTGACCTTTGGTATCAACAAACAGCGGGTACAGATTGAGCCAAGCGACGTAGCCGGAATAGGGACTACCCGAGGCCATCTGCTCGAGGCGACGGTTAACCGGCTGCACGACGTCCGCGTTCCGAGCCGATTCGTTTGTTGGCAACAGCGATTGTAGGATTACTTTGGCGCGAGGCTTGCACTCGTGAACGGTCTCGACCACCGTGCGGATTCCTGCGTGGATGCTCTCGACGATTGGCTGTTCGGCATCCCAACTATTGTTGACGCCTATCATCAGGACGACAAAGTCAGGATCAAGCTCGGGCGAATCGAGCTCCCCTAAGCCCCCAGCCGTCTTGGGAAGGAGCCGATAAAGAACATGCTCCGTGCGATCTCCGGAAATTCCGAGGTCAATTGCGTGGTTCTTTACAGGCTGCCCGGAAAAAGACTCGTCCCAGACTGCACGTCCCCCTTTCTTGCCGGGGAACCATGGGTTGTCGGCCAAACCCCAGAAATCGGTGATTGAATCGCCGAGGAAGACAATGCGAATTGATTTCAGCTGCGATTGGTCCTGAAGCTGGATCGCGATCTCCTTCAGACGCTTTTGCCAGTATTCGATTCGCTCAGTGGGCTTGGTCGCCGCAAATGCGTTGTGATCCGCGCACCAAGCGGGTGTCGCCAGGCACAGAGCTATCGTCAAAGCCATGGCAGGAACAAATCGATATATCATATTTGAGTTCCAGTAATTAAGTACCGCCAGACGAGGACGCATACCATTCTATGCACGTGTGCAGGATTGAGGATCGTAGGAGCCCTCAACACATCACACACAAAGCATTGAGAAAACCTTCGCGCCACTTACTCCGACTGATGTTTCATCAAATAGATGCACATCTTGGCATCGAGAATATAACTCATCGTCACAAAACTTCGCGATCCGCTTTGTCTGAACCCTCATTAGCCCAAATGAACGACGCCCAACTGCTTGCGCAGTCGGGCGTCGTGAAATTGCTAAGAACTAAAATTAAAACTTGTAGTTGGC
>CAZAGR010000300.1:0-3740 GCA_964484585.1 uncultured Propionivibrio sp.
TCTGACCGTCAAACCCGGCCTGCGCATCCGTCAGGCGCTCGCCCGTCAGCACCACTTGCTTTTTGACCAGAAGTGGGCGACCGCCACGCTCAACGTAAAGTTCGGTACCTGCCGGCGCCTGCCCACGTGCCGCGAGCTCCATCGTAGACGGATTGCTGCTGCCCTCATCATCCACCATCCGCACTTCAAGCGTTGCCGTCCGGCCAAGAATATCCTTGGCCTTCGCCGTATCCTGAACGCCCGGAAGTTGCACAACGATCCGGTCGACACCCTGCTGCTGGATGACAGGTTCGGCGACGCCGAGCTCATTGATGCGGTTATGCAGCGTGGTGATGTTCTGCTTGATGGCGAATTCCTGAATCCGCTTCTGTGCCGGCAATTGAAGGGTCGCTACCAGCTTGAACTCGGTGCCATCCTGGGCTTCAACCAAGGCCAAATCAGGTTGACTGCTAGCGATTACGCCGCGCGCCTTGTCGCGCGTTTCCGCATCACGGAACCGGATTACCAGGGTCTGCCCCTCACGGCCGATACCACCATGGCGCAGCGACTTTTCGCGCAACGAACTGCGCAGGTCGGCACCCACCGAATCAAGACGTTTGGTCAGGGCGCCTTGCATGTCCACTTGAAGCAGAAAATGCACGCCACCGCGCAAATCCAGTCCCAGATACATGGGTGCGGCATGAAGGCTGGCCATCCAGTGCGGTGTATTGGAGACCAGGTTCAACGCCACGCTATAGCTACCGTTGCTTGAATCCGGGTTGAGCGCTTTTTCCAGAACATCACGCGCCTTCAGTTGAGTATCCGTATCGAGCAGCCGCACGCGCACGCTGGTGGTGTCCAGCACTACGCTTTGAGGACTGATCGACGCGCTCTTGAGCGCTGATTCCACCGCGGCGAGCAATTGCATATCGACTTTGATCGTGGCCTTGACACTGGCCACTTGCACCGCCGGCGCCTCGCCAAAAAAATTTGGCAATGTGTACAGGATTCCGAGCACCACGGCGATGATCACCATGGCATTTTTCCAGAGAGGGTAACGATTCATGGCGTACCGTCCGGCATTGCACCGGCAATAGTGGTTAGCGAGACAAGCAAGGGCTTGGCAAAATTACAAAAATTTCAGTTACAAAGATTTCAAAGTACCTTTGGGCAGCAGCGCGGTGATTGCATGTTTCTGAATCTGTACTTCAACCGCGCCATCTTTGCCGCTGGCGACTTCCAATGTCATGTAATTGTCGCCCACTTTGGTAATACGGCCAGCCAGCCCACCTTGGGTCACGACCTCATCACCCTTGGTGATCTCGGACACCATTTTCTGGTGCTCCTTGGCCTTCTTCATTTGAGGGCGGATCATGACAAACCAAAGCACAATGAACATCAGAACAATGGGCAACATTCCCATCAGACCGCCCGTTGGATCGGCAGCAGCGCCACCAGCCTGAGCGTAAGCAGTTGAAATCAGCACGAATTACTCCTGTAGTTACTATGTCGGTTACTTTGACGGTTGCAGCAAAGAGGCCGAATTATACCTACTCAGCCACGCCAGCAGCGCTCGTCAATTGTGCCCGCGCACAATGAAAGTCCTTAACGAACACATCAAATCGGTGTTCCTGAATTGCGGCGCGCATCTCTGCCATCAGGACCTGATAATAAAAAAGGTTATGGATCGTATTCAAGCGCGCACCGAGAATTTCACCAATACGGTGCAGATGATGCAAATAGGCGCGGGAAAAATTACTGCAGGTGTAGCAAGCGCACGTCTCGTCAAGCGGCCGCGTATCCCTTTTGTGCACTGCATTCTTGATTTTGACGTCGCCAAATCGGGTGAAAAGCCAACCATTGCGGGCATTCCGTGTCGGCATCACGCAGTCAAACATGTCGATACCCCGTCCAACGGCATAAACCAAATCTTCAGGCGTCCCCACGCCCATTAGATATCGGGGTTTGGCGGTCGGTAGTTTTGGCGCCGTATGCGCGAGGATGCGGGCGAATTCCTCCTTTGGCTCTCCAACCGAGAGACCTCCAATGGCGAAACCGTCGAAACCGATTTCGTCAAGCGCGGCCAGCGACTCGTCGCGCAAAGGTTCATGCATCCCGCCCTGAACGATGCCAAACAAGGCATTGCCGTTTTTCAACCGGTCATGCTCATCGCGCGATCGTCGTGCCCAGCGCAACGATAATCGCATCGAATCCGCAGCCTGCTTGAGATCAGCCGGATACGGCGTACATTCATCAAAAATCATCGCAATATCGGAGTTCAGGACATGCTGGATGCGCATCGACTCTTCAGGTGTCAGAAAGAGTCGATCGCCATTGATCGGCGATGCGAACTTGACGCCCTCCTCGGTGATTTTGCGAATATCGCCCAGGGAAAACACCTGAAAGCCGCCCGAGTCGGTGAGGATCGGGCCGTTCCATCCCATAAAGCGATGCAAACCACCATGCGCTGCAATCACCTCCAATCCTGGCCGCAACCAAAGGTGAAATGTGTTGCCAAGCACAATCGACGCGCCGATACCGACCAACTCCTCGGGTGACATGGCCTTGACGGTGCCGTAGGTGCCGACGGGCATAAAAGTCGGCGTTGGAGTGACGCCGTGCTCCAAGCTCAAGGTTCCGCGCCGGGCGGCGCCGTCAGTGGTTATCAAGTCGAATTTCATTTCATGGATTTCCTGTGCAGCAGCATTGCATCACCATAGCTGAAGAATCGATAATTGCCGGCAATAGCGTGCTGATAGGCCGCTCGCAGCTCTTTGAGCCCGCCAAATGCAGACACCAGCATCAGCAGAGTTGATTTCGGCAGGTGAAAATTGGTGATAAGGAGATCCACCACCCTGAATTCATAGCCTGGTGTGATAAACAACGCCGTCTCGCCATCGCCGACTTTTATCTCGCCCTCGCTGGCCGCCGATTCCAAAGCGCGCAGAGATGTCGTCCCCACCGCAACAACCCTGCCCCCGCGAGCACGGGTATCAGCGATTGCTTGCGCCGTGATGGCAGAAATCTCATAGCGCTCGCGATGCATCCGATGTTCGGAAAGATTCGCCACACGCACCGGCTGAAATGTTCCAGCGCCCACATGCAGAGTTACCGCTGCGGACTGGATTCCCCGTTGCCGCAAACCGTCAAGCATCGCCTGGTCAAAATGCAGCCCGGCCGTCGGCGCCGCCACCGAACCTTTCTCGCGCGCATAGACCGTCTGGTAACGCGCCTCATCAGCCTCGACGGAACTTCTCTGGATATAAGGCGGCAATGGCAGATGGCCGTGACGCTCAACCAGTTCAAGTGCATTGCCGGGAAAACGTAGCCGATAGAACTCACCTTCCCGCCCCAGAACATCCACACAAATGGACTCTTCCAGAAATATCCGGCTACCGGCTTTGGGTGGCTTGCTTGCGCGTACCTGCGCGAGCACCTCGGTAGCGTCCGCACTTGCGGTGGGTCGTTCGACCAGTACTTCAACCTGCCCCCCACTGTCCTTGCGCCCATAGAGCCGGGCATGCAGCACACGCGTGTCATTGACAACCAGCAGATCTCCGGATTTCAGAAGTTCGGGTAGCTCGGCGAAGCGTCTATCGTTTACCGCTTGATGCCTGACCTCAAGCAAACGACTGGCGCCGCGTTCCGCCAGCGGAGTCTGAGCGATCAGTTCCTGCGGAAGTTCATAGTCAAAGTCGTCCAGGCAAAGCGCTGTCGTCATCTGGGCCACTGGCTACAAATTCTGCTTTAGTGGTGCCGGG
>CAZAGR010000301.1:0-3721 GCA_964484585.1 uncultured Propionivibrio sp.
GCCCGCTCGGATCGGTCGCCGTGACGCGAACGGTGTAGTCGGGGCTGCCGCTCGGTGCCGTGCCGCTGAAGGTGCGGGTGGATGGAGTGAAGCTGAGCCAGGACGGCAAAGCGCTGCCGCTGCTGAGTGCGGCGGAATAAGTCAGCGCGTTGCCATCGGGATCGGTGAAGGTGGTCGTCGGTACCGTGGTCGAATTGGCGGTGCCTTCAGTCCAGTTCAAGTCCGGCAAGGGCGATGCGACGACTGGCACACGGTTCAGAACCTGATCCGGGTTGAAGTCGACGGCCAGACTGAAGGTGCCCGTGCTGGACGGGTCAGTGCTTGATGCGTGGATCGCGAGGTAATAGCTTGTACCGGCAGTGACCGAGAGGTTGGTTACACTGTCAACACCTCCTATCCCGCCTGGCGTTGAGCTCGCGCCGCTCGAAAAGCTTTGTCCGACCAAGGTCCCGCTGCTGTCGTAAACGTCCAGACCTGAATTCAGCGAAGCTGAAGGGATGATGCTCAGGTTTAGGGAGGTAGCACCACTGGGCGCGGTGATAACAAAGAACTGTTCGTCACCACTTTTGGCAATCGTTCCGTTCGCGTACCCGGTGTAGGTAGAACCAGGGGTGGCAAGTGTCGCCACGGTGTGCGCCGGACCCTGGACAGCGAGGGTGTAGGAACCCGTGCTGTAGTTATAGCCGCCAACCTGGATTTGGAAGGATGTGCCTGCCGTCAGGTATTGCCGCGTTGTTTCAGTGAAGCCTGCGTTGTAGTCGTCAATGAGCGGCGTCACGGCAGACCCGTCAGCACCGTAAACCAGCCTCAACGTGGCGTCGAGGCTTTGACTTGTAACATTAATCGTGTAGTAACCGTCCTGCCAGGCACGGAAGTTGTACCCGGCGGCCGGGTTGCTGGTGCTGATGCTGTTGCTGTTGCTGGAGACCGCCGTGTAAGTGAAGTAACCGCTCTGCCCTCCGCCAAAGATCCAATCGAGGGATAAGAGCACGCCCAGCGCGTCGTAAGTCGCCTGATCGAACAGGGGCTTGGCGACAACCTTGCCTAGATGAAGCTCAAGATCGGCATTGCCGCCCAGAGCCAACGCCCCTGTGGCATCACGCGACGCAGCCACATTGGCACCTGTCATCGTGGAGAGTTTTTCGACGAAAGATTTGCCAACGTCTCCCGCGGCGACATTGCAGCCGTAAATCAGAAGGTCGCCACCCGGGACAAGTGCATCACCAATAGAACGAAGAGCCTGCTCGTATGAGTCAAGCGAATCACGAGAAATAACCCCATTGCCTAGCGATAACGTGCCGGGCGTTCCATGAGAAATCAGGTGAATGGCGTTAATTCCCGCTCGCCCGCGCAGATAAGCGCCCATTTGTTCAAGGCCGTCGAGTTCTGCATCGAGAACGACAATCTCGGTGCCAGCGGGAACCCGCATGGCCAGCGCGGCGTGTTGCTCAACGCTGGAATCGAAGAAGACAATGTTGCTGGCGTGACTCAAGACTTGCTGTTTTGGGGTCGTACGACCCTGCGGAAGGAACATCTCCGCTGGTTTCATTAGCCTGGCGATAAGATCCTGATAGTCAGAAGCGCGCGGGTCGATCAAGTCGATGTTAATAGCCATGAAAATTTACCAGTGTGAATGAAAGTGCTTCAATGGAAGCGATTCTTATGGGTTGAAATTATTTTCTTGAGTCGTTAAAAATTGGAGCCGATACAACTTGCGCGCACAGCATTCCTTGCCTGCTGGACGATCGCGTTCTTGCAAGCACGGTGAAGCGACCGGGGAAAACCGGACGTCCCGAGGGATTTCTATCGATTGCTGATCGGTTGAGAGAAAAAACAAGCATCGCGTTGAATGCTCGCTTTGCCGCCGCTCGTTGCCCTTGAGGCAGGTGTGCCAATACCCAAAACCACAGGCACCCTACAAAACCGACGCGGCCCGCAAGACCTCTGCGTATACTTGCAAAAAATGGGCTTTTTTTTGGTGGGCGAGAACTTTCTACCCAAGTTTCATTATCGCGAACGGCTTGATCCAAGTCAATTTTAATGACGCTCAAGATTGATTAATTTGAGAAAAAAGTATCGGCGGGCATAAGTTGTCGCTTTTCGCCAGCACGACAGTCGGTAGAATTCCCCCTTTCGCAAATCTGCGTTTTTTAGCTGGAGCTTTCATGTCACACGGACCGACGTTTCAGGAGTCCATCCTGCGTCTGCACAATTTTTGGGATGCACAGGGTTGCGCGTTATTGCAGCCTTATGACATCGAGGTCGGCGCCGGCACGTTTCATACCGCGACTTTTCTTCGCGCCATTGGCCCAGAGCCCTGGCGTGCCGCCTATGTGCAGCCCTCACGCCGCCCAAAGGACGGACGTTATGGCGAGAACCCCAATCGGCTGCAACACTATTACCAGTATCAGGTGGTACTCAAGCCCTCGCCGTCAAATATTCAGGACCTCTACCTCGACAGCTTGCGCGCACTTGGCATCAACACCGCTGAGCACGACATCCGCTTCGTTGAAGATGACTGGGAATCACCGACACTTGGCGCGTGGGGTCTGGGCTGGGAGGTCTGGCTGGATGGCATGGAAGTCACCCAGTTCACCTATTTTCAGGAAGTCGGTTCGCTCACCTGCCGACCGGTGCTGGGCGAAATCACCTACGGCATCGAACGCCTGGCAATGTACCTGCAGGGCGTCGATAGCATTTTCGATCTGGTGTGGGCGCCCGGCGTCAGTTATGGCGACGTGTATCACCAGAATGAAGTCGAACAATCAAAGTACAACTTCGAGCATTCCGATGTCGACTGGCTGTTTTCTCAATTCAGCAAATTCGAATCCGAAGCCAAGCGCCTGATTGCGCTCGGCCTGCCTTTGCCCGGCTATGAAATGGTGATGAAGGCATCACACAGCTTTAATTTGCTCGACGCACGCGGCGCGATTTCCGTGACCGAACGCGCCGCCTACATCGGCCGCGTCCGCGCCCTGTCACGCGAAGTGGCGCAAGCCTATTTCGACTCACGCGAACGCCTCGGGTTTCCGATGTGCAAGGAGGGAAAATGACATGAACCCGAACCTCCTGATCGAACTGTTCACCGAAGAACTACCACCAAAATCGCTGGCAAAACTCGCGGTCGCTTTCCGCGACGGGCTGCAAAAATCGCTGGCCGAAGCGGGATTCATTGCAGCCGGGAATGAAGGCCAATGGTTCGCCACTCCGCGCCGGCTGGTCGCGCGCTTTACCGATTGCCTTGAAACCCAACCCGACCGCAGCATTGAAAAAAAGGGTCCCGCTGTTGCGTCAGGAGTCGGCGCTGACGGGACGCCGACCAAAGCGCTGGAAGGATTCATGCGTTCCGCCGGTGTCACATTTGATCAGCTCGAAAAGCAGAACGATGCAGCCGGAAAAAATGCGGCCGAATACTTTGTCGCCCGCCAGCACAAAGCCGGCGAGCGCCTCGACCTGCATCTGGCGACGATGGTGGAAACCGCACTAAAAAAACTGCCGGTCGCCAAGATGATGCGTTGGGGCTCCGGCGAGGCACAATTTGTTCGTCCGGTGC
Organism: uncultured Propionivibrio sp.; assembly: GCA_964484585.1. Taxonomy (GTDB): domain Bacteria; phylum Pseudomonadota; class Gammaproteobacteria; order Burkholderiales; family Rhodocyclaceae; genus JADKHX01. The sequence goes on from CAZAGR010000301.1 coordinate 3,554, forward strand.
ATGGGCTGATCCTGCTGCATGGCTCCCGCGTGATTCCCGGCCAGGTGCTCGGGCTGGACAGCGGCAACCTCACCCACGGCCACCGCTTCATGAGCGACGGTCCGATCACCATCGCCGATGCCGACCAGTACTTCAATACGCTGGAAAACGAGGGCAGGGTCATTGTTT
>CAZAGR010000302.1:0-3712 GCA_964484585.1 uncultured Propionivibrio sp.
CGCTTCAAGACCCGTCCGCCCGGCGAGGCATCGGTGTATGCCCGGACGAAGTAGTCAAGCCGTTTACGCAACCGATTACCCGGCCAGTTACTTAGCCAGTTACGTAACTTAGACGGTAAATTTACTGGCGTATCGCCGTATCGGCGACGAGTCGATCAGCTACCATGACCGAATGAAAATCCGTTTCACCAAAATGCATGGTCTGGGCAATGACTTCGTCGTGCTGGACGCTGTTCGTCAAAAATTTATCCCGACTCCGGCACAGGCACGGTTTCTTGCCGATCGACACTTCGGCGTTGGTTGTGACCAAATTCTGGTGGTTGAAAAGTCAACCCGTGCCGACATCGACTTTCGTTATCGAATTTTCAATGCCGATGGCAGCGAGGTCGAACAATGCGGCAACGGCTCGCGCTGCTTTGTCCGCTATGTGAACGAACAGGGCCTGACCGACAAGCATGAGATCCGCGTCGAGACGCTGGGTGGCATCCTCGGCCTGCGCCTGGAAACCAACGGTGAGGTGACGGTGAATATGGGGATGCCCCGATTCTCGCCGGCCGATATTCCATTTCACAGTGACAGCGATCGCATCATTCATCCTCTGGATGTGAATGGTCAAGAAATTTCAATCAGCGTCGTGTCGATGGGCAATCCGCACGCCGTTCAGGTGGTCGGCGATGTCGATGCTGCTGCTGTGGCGCAACTGGGCCCCCTGATCGAGAATCACCCGCTGTTTCCCCGTCGCATAAATGCCGGCTTTATGCAGATCGTCGACCGTCATCACATCCGCCTGCGTGTGCATGAGCGTGGCGTGGGTGAAACCCTGGCGTGCGGCACGGGCGCCTGTGCGGCGGTCGTTACCGGTATGCGACGCGACCTGCTCGAATCGCCGGTGCACGTCGACACTCGCGGCGGCCATCTAAGCATTAGCTGGGAACCCGGCCAGCCGGTGATGATGACCGGCCCGGCCGTGACGGTTTTCTCAGCCGAAATCGAACTCCCTGAAAACTTACCCGAATGAAAAAGGATCGCCCATGAACTCGGAACACGTCGCCCGTTACCTGCACGACCACCCTGAATTTTTCGACCAGTACGCCGATCTGCTGTCGTTGGTCACCATTCCCGATCCGCATACCGGGCGGGCCATCTCGATTACCGAGAAGCAGCTATTTACCCTGCGGGAAAAAGTTCGCTCGCTGGAAGCCAAGATGGCAGAGCTGATCGGCTTCGGTGAAGAGAACGATGGTATTTCGGAGAAAGTCCATTCGCTCGGCGTCGCGCTGATTTCAGCCTTGGGCATCCCGGCGGTTACACGGGCGCTGTATTCGTACTTGGGCGGAGCCTTTGCGGTACCTCATGTTGCACTGCGTGTCTGGGACGTTGGTCAGGGTGTCGGGCCGGAATTTGATCCGGTGACCGATGCCGCAAAAGCCTTCGGTTCGAGCCTGGCCGTTCCCTATTGCGGCTTGAGCGGAAAACACGAATCACTGGCCTGGTTCTCTGCGGCGGCCGGCCTGCGCTCGCTCGCTCAGGTTCCGCTGCGGCAACCCAACGGTGCCTGCTTCGGCCTGCTCGTCATGGGCAGCGAAGACCAACACCGCTTTTATCCGGAACTGGGTACGTTGTACCTCGAACGCATCGGCGAAATGGCATCGGCGGCATTGCTGCGCGTAATGCCCTGAAAGCCGATAACCGTAGCGACCGCCATGGTCGATAGCGTCGATCGCTTCCTTGCTGAACTCGCCGTTCAACGCCGAGCCAGTCCGCACACGCTATCGGCCTATCGCCGCGATCTGGCGCGACTGACGTCCTTAGCGGCCGACAAGAACCCGGTGGCCCTGAATCAATCCCAGTTGCAGCGCGGTCTGATGCAGATGCACGGCGCGAATCTGGCTCCCCGTTCGATCGCCCGCACCTTGTCGGCCTGGCGCAGCTTCTTCACCTGGTTGGCGCGCAAAGGGGACATCGAACGCAACCCCGCGCAATCGCTACGCGCGCCGAAGAGGCCGCAGCTGCTGCCCAAAGCGCTCGGGGTTGATCACACCGCCGCATTGCTAAACGTGGACAATCAAAGCACGCACGACCTGCTCACGGTTCGCGATACCGCAATGTTCGAACTGTTTTACTCGTCAGGTCTGCGCCTCGCGGAACTGGTCAGTCTCGACTGGCCGGGCGGCCTGGATATCGCCGGCGGGGAAGTCACGGTCACCGGCAAACGCAACAAGACCCGCACCGTGCCTGTCGGCGAACGCGCGCGCATGGCCCTCACCCGATGGATAAACGAGCGGGAAGCGCTTGCAAAGCCTGATGAAACCGCACTTTTTGTGAGTCGGCGCGGCACCCGGCTCACACCCCGTCAAGTCGAAACGCGGCTCGCACAATGGGCGCAGCGCTCGGGTCTGGGTATGCACGTTCATCCACACATGCTGCGACATTCCTTTGCCTCACACGTCCTGCAGTCGTCCGGCGACCTGCGCGCCGTGCAAGACATGCTCGGCCACGCCAGCATTACCGCGACACAGATTTATACCCATCTCGATTTTCAGCATCTGGCGAAGATCTATGATGCGGCGCATCCGCGGGCGAAAAAGGCCGCGGCCACAAAATAGAAAAGTCGGCGCTGGCGGGACGGCGCTGGAATGACGACGACCAAGCCAGTTCAGACCAAACTCATGCGCGCGACCCTTAAGCTCCTTCCCGGCAAAGACAAATCGCTGAACCGCAGACATCCGTGGATATTCGCCGGATCGGTGGCTGCCCTGGATGGCCGGGCACGGCCGGGCGACACGGTCGATGTCGTCGCCGCAAATGGCCGCCCGCTGGCCAGAGCGGCCTGGAGTCCGCAATCGCAGATCAGGGCACGCGTCTGGAGTTTCAATCCGGATGAAACGATCGATCATGCCTTTTTCAAGCGCCGTATTGCGGCATCGGTCGCCCGCAGGGGCGCGCTGCCGGAACTGCGTGGGCAACAAGGTCTGCGCCTGATTCATGGCGAATCAGATGGTCTGCCGGGAGTCACCGCCGACCAATATGGCCACACCGTTGTCATCCAGCTAACCAGTGCCGGAGCCGAGAAGTGGCGTTCCGCCATCGCCGACTCTTTGCAGCATGCGACGGGATGCGCACAAATTTATGAACGTTCAGACGCTGATGCACGCGGCCGCGAAGGACTGGATGCGACCTGTGGATGGCTGATCGGCCAAGCACCGGAAGGTGATCTGCTGATCAAGGAAAACGGCGTGACGATGAGCGTCGACATCGTCAGCGGACACAAGACCGGCTTCTACCTCGACCAACGCGATAACCGCCGGCGCTTGGGCGAGCTTTCCGGCGGCAAGCGCGTACTCAACTGCTTTTGCTACACCGGCGGCTTTTCCCTGCAAGCCTTGTCCGGCGGAGCCAACGAGGTCGTCTCGGTAGACAGCTCGGGGCCGGCACTAACGACTGCACGGCGCAATGTTGCACTGAACCCGCAACTTGATCCAAGTCGGGCACAGTGGCACGAAGCGGACGTCTTTGCGGACCTGCGCAATCGGCAAAGTGCCGGAGAGCGATTCGACATCATCGTCCTCGACCCGCCGAAATTCGCGCCGTCGGTTACACATGCCGAGCGTGCCGCACGCGCCTACAAGGACATCAACCTCAATGCCTTCAAGCTGCTGACGCCCGGTGGGCTGCTAATGACTTATTCATGCTCTGGTAGCGTGAATCTGGA
>CAZAGR010000303.1:0-3684 GCA_964484585.1 uncultured Propionivibrio sp.
CTTTCGCCTGAGTGCTCTGCCCGGCATTGACCAGGCAACCCTGGTGTTAGAAAAGCGTCGCCTCGAAGGCAATCAGGAGGTGCTTGAGTATCACCCCTTCGCCGGAATTCCGATGCAACGCGACCCGTCACAAATCAAATCCTCACTGGAAAGCTGGAGCGCGCACCTGCAATTTCCAGACATCGCCATCTATGGCTATTACTTCGAGTTGCTCATCGGCGGCAAAATTTTTGTTTACCAAAATAACAAAGATGCCATCCACTGGACGCGGGAAAAGGGCTCAATGGGTTCCGGTCTCATTGAAGAAGCGTCCCAGTCCGTCCAACGAATTCGTCGCTATCGTCAGACGGTCTATGCTACTGACTTCACTGTGCCCGACTGGGCGCAGGACGTGATCTATTACTACATCTTCCCAGACCGTTTCCGCAACGGCGACCGGCGCAATGACCCCAAGCCGGGTATTGACCGCTACCAGAATAGGACCATCGAGTTCCACAAAAACTGGATGGATACGCCCTGGAAGCCCCATAGCGGTGACGGTTCCGATGCCACCTATAACAACGACTTCTTTGGTGGCGACCTGGCCGGCATCATTGAAAAACTTGATTACATAAAGGATCTCGGCGCCAACACCCTTTACATGACGCCCATTTTCAAGGCGGCGAGCAACCACAAATACGACACCGCCGATTACCGTGCCATCGATCCGGCCTTTGGCACAACGGAAGAGTTCCAGCGCCTGACCCGTGAGGCCGCAGCGCGGAATATCCGCATCATCCTCGATACATCACTGAATCACGTCGGTAGCGATTCTCTCTATTTCGACCGTTACGGCAACCACAACAGCGGTGGCGCATTTGAGTCGGGAAAAGTCCGCAAAGATTCAACATATGCCGAGTGGTTCAGCTTTGACACGAAACAGTCTGATCCTGAAAAGCAATACAAGGGATGGGTGGGCGTCAAGGACTTGCCGGAAATTAACAAGCAGGCTGCATCGTTCCGAGACTTTGCTTTCGGATCAAAAGATTCAGTCATGAAGCTCTGGCTGAATCGCGGCGCTGCCGGTTGGCGTATGGACGTCGCACCCTGGGTACCGGATGATTTCTGGCGTGACTGGCGGGCCGCAATAAAACAGCACCGCCCCGATGCACTGACGATATCGGAAACCTGGTTTGATGCGTCGAAGTATTTTCTCGGCGACATGTTCGATTCGACGATGAACTACATTTTCCGAAATGCGGTGCTGGATTTTGCCTCCGGCGGCAATGCGCGCGAGGCCTACCGTCACATCGAACTGATCCGCGAAGCTTACCCACCGCAAGCGTTTTACGCACTGATGAATCTGCTATCGACCCATGATCAACCCCGCGCGCTACACCATTTCGGACTCACCGGTGGAAGGCAGTCTGCAAAGACCACACGCCTAGCCAAACAGCGCCTGCGCCTGGCCACGTTTTTTCAGATGACCTTTCCCGGTGCTCCGACCATTTACTACGGCGACGAAGTCGGCGTGACCGGCGGCGAGGATCCCTACAATCGCGCGCCGTATCCTTGGGCAGATCATGGCGGCAGCCCAGACGAGGTATTGCTGGCAGATTTCAAGCGCCTGACCAGGATGAGGAATACCCACGAGATACTTCGCCGAGGTAGTCTCGATTCGCCGCTGTATCTGGACGAACACGTCATCGTACTGGAGCGCCGGCTAGGCAAGGCCAGTGCAATAGTCGCGATGAACAATGCCGACAAAGCGACCACAATTCAGCTCAAACGCCCCGCCGAGTCGCCCGTACTTTATGCCGATGTTCGATCCTCTACAATAATCTCGCTGATTGCAGACACGCTGGCATTTAAGATTCCAGCCATCGACGGCATTGTCCTGCTCAGTCAATAATCCTGCGACGATGCCACCCTATAACAGGTACGCCATGAGCATTCCAAATCGTCAATACGGTAATAGCGACATTCACCTCTCCGCCCTTGGTTTGGGCGCCGCGCAGTTGGGAGACTCCGCAGTCGATGAAGGCTCGGCGTTCGCGCTGCTCGAGTTCGCTCGCGATGCGGGCATCAACTTCGTTGACACCGCACCGAGCTATGGCCGCTCAGAAGAACGTCTCGGGCGCTATTTCGCAAAAAATCCGAGAGCGTTTGCGGTGTCGACCAAGCTGGGTTATGGAGTTCCCGGAATTGATGACTGGACCGGGCCATGCATCAGGGCCGGGATTGATCTGGCCCTGCAACGCCTGCAGATCGATCACATCGATATCGCTCACTTTCACTCCTGCCCGAAGGAAACCCTACAGCGCGACGATGTCATCCGCGCCCTGGAAGATGCGCGGCAGCACGGAAAAGTGCGCGCAGCGGCCTATTCTGGCGAGGGCGATGCCTTGCACTTTGCCGTCAATTGCGGCCGTTTTGACGGTTTCATGGCGTCGTTGAACCTGTTTGATCAGCGGGTAATCGACGAGACATTGCCGCTGCTGCACAGCAAGGGTTTCATTGCCAAACGACCGCTGGCAAACGCGCCATGGCGGTTCACCCACGCCCCGATCGGCGACTACTGTGAACCGTACTGGCATCGCTGGCAGACAATGCAACTGCCCGAACCGTCGATGGCCTGGGGAGAAATGGCCACCCGTTTTGCCGTCTGGCAAAACGGCGTGGTCAGTGCAATCGTCGGGACCGCCACTATCGGGCATTTGCGTGAATGTCTGCACTGGGCCGAGAAAGGCCCCCTCGGCGCCGATCATCTTGCAGCCCTGCGCGACGCATTTCGCCGAAACGACCGTGATTGGATCGGACAAGTCTAGGTCGCTCTCGACGAATGGGGAGAAATGGAATTGAGCCAGCGTCCGCTCTTGACTCGCCAGCGAAACAGGGCGACCTTGAATACCTCCTCGAGCATCATGACTGCAACGACCGCCGGCAAGGGCCACTGCAGGACAAGTGCAGCACAGGCGACAAGAGGGATGTTGATCAGCCACATCGAACACAGGTCGGCCAGCATCAGCCAGGTGACATCATTTCCGCTACGCAGAATTCCCACGCTAACCAGCATGTTGTGAGTTCGTGCGCCAATGGAAAGACAGAATACCGTGAGCGTATCGAGCGCCAAATCATGCAATTCAACGGGAATCCAGCCTTTCAGCCAGCCGCCATAGCGAAACGTCTGCACGATGACCACCATGACCAGCCCCACCAGCATCGCCCAACGTGGAACCAGACGTAGCAATCGCTCGGCCGTCAGATAGGCGTCATCGAACGCCCTGCGACCCAGCGCATGTCCAAGCAAAATTCCGCTGGCCAAACCAAAGCCAACGAAGATGCTGATCAATATGCCATCAATTGGCGCAACCAGATTGAATGCCGCCAGGGGAATCGTACCCATGCGACTGATGATCACTGCGCCGGCGAACATACCTCCAGCCCAAAAAATCTCCTTGGCCATCAATGGCATCGAGGTTCTCAATATGAGTCGGGCCTCGCGCGGCCGCACGCGTCGTGGCAGGCCGGGTTTCAAGGTCCACAGCAACCAGATTATTTCTACAACCCGTGCCACCGAAGTCGCGGCGGCTGCAGCACCAACACCATAGCACGGCAACCCGAAACGCCCGGTGATGAACAGGAAATTCAACACGGCATTGACGCCCAGTGCGCACAGGCCAGCCCACATAGGCGCCTGCGTGT
>CAZAGR010000304.1:0-3656 GCA_964484585.1 uncultured Propionivibrio sp.
TGGCGCGAGCTGGCAAACAGGGCATAGCCGATCGCCGCCGCAAGCGCGGCATACAACCCGGTTACGGGCGGCAGGTGAACCAGCTCGGCATACGCAATCACCGCCGGAATCATCACGATACAGGCAGAAAGGCCTGCGAACAAATCACCGGAGAGCCACTGCCGAGGATAGTTTCGCAGCGTATCCAGAATCGGCAAGAGGGATTTAGCTCGAGTGCGGCGTGCCGAGATCTTCACAGGGCTTGACCAATCTCACGAAGGTAATATCTGATCAAATGTTCTGACCAACTAAAGTCGAAAACTCGGCCGGCGAAAAGCGGCTGGTGCTGTCTCGATCAACAATTAGAGTCGAAAACATTCTCATCGTCACCCCACCGCTGTCTCATTGGCGCAATTCGACGACCATAACGGCAAAGCTAGGTCGTCCGCCAGCTTACCCCAACAAGAACCCGTTGCGAAATCAGGCACGGCCAAACGACCGGTAGAGAAAAAACAAGAAAGCTGCCGCTCAGGTCGCGAAGTGGGCTATTCCACTTGATTGGCTGAGGTATTTGCGTTTACATCTTCGCCGGCGAGGCTGAGACTGTGAAGACCCTTGAATGCTTACTGCCTTACTGCTTTACCAAGACCAGCATATCGCGCCGGGCTTGCCTCACCAAACCGCCAGCCTCTGCGCGATACACTGAGGGATCGCGGCACAGCAGCGACAATTGACAGCTGCAGCCGCCGTCAGCAATACTCCGCGCATGCGCGTAAAACTTTTCTCCTTGTTACTTTTGGTTTCGACGACGGCGGTCATGGCGGACGAAATGCCTTGGGTCGCTGGCAATATCGGTTTCGAGTTGAATGACAGGACTACATCGCAAAAATCTGGCGATACTTGGCGCAATGATTTTTATGCATTTGTCGAAGCAGATGTGTCGATTTACCCGAGTAAGCGATGGACGATACGTGCCGTTGCCACACTGGAGCCCTTGACCGATCCGCGGCCTCGCGATAATCGGGCATTCGAGAATGAAGACGTGCGCTGGAAAGATGTCTATGCCCAGTATGAGGGTGGCCCACTGGGTTTTCGCGCCGGGCGGATTACGGCCAATTTTGGAACGGCCTGGTACGCTGCGCCAGGGCTCGACGCCACCACACTTGCCGAAGACTATGCGATCTGGGACCGAGCCGGCGCATCGATCTGGTATCGGCTGGAGAGCGATAGTTTCGGCACAACGACCATCGGTGCATCACTGTTTTCGATGGACACCTCCGAGCTTTCGCAGTCGTGGCGCAACACCCGGCATCAAAAGACCCGCGAGCGGGGTGGCGTCAGCAATACAGGTTCGCCAAGCTCTTTTGCATTGTCGGTGGACGGCGTCGATATACAAGGACTGCAGGGATTTTCCTGGAGCCTCGCGGTGCTTCAACAGAGCGTCGACTTCTACGTCGATAGCACGGGGCAACGGGTCAATCGGACGGCGTATGAAAGAGGCGTTACAGCCGGTTTTCAAAAAACTCTCAAGGTGACTAATCGGCTGGAATCCACCACCACGGGCGAGATCGCCTATTTGAAGAACAGGGGTGGCGTACCGGGTGCGTCGGGCCAATATCTGACCGTGGGCGAAACTTTCAGCTACGGACAGGCGTTTGTTCAGGCCGCAGTCACTGCCCGCCGGTTGGACGGCCCCGCAGCGGCAGACTCCAATGATTCACTTGTGACATTGACCGCCGGCTACAACTTAAGCGAGCGCCTTTTATTGTCTGCCGGATGGCGGCGAGCGGCAGAAGTTTTCGATTCGAGAGAAGACAATCTCCGTGTTCGCCTTCGTTATGCCGTGCCGTTTTAAGCGTTTCATGCACGCGAGCGTGCGTAGATTGCGCGGCTAGCCATGCCCTCCACGCTGACCTTAGGCCGCTCGCTGGCGCTTATCGTTGCCTATGTTGTTAGTTGGCAATTCGCCGTTCTATTCAACGTGGCGACGAATGTCAGTGCCTTTTACCCAGCTGCCGGCAGTTTGCTGTTCTTTATCCACCGGTGGGGCTGGAAATATCTCGCGGCAGCGGTGGTTGCGATGTATCTGGCGAACCTTCCCCAAGAGCCTTTCTGGTACTGGACCGGCTCCAACTACTCTCATGCGTTGCGACAAGGTTTGGTTTATGGCGGGGCGGCCCTATTGGCACGCAAGTACGGCTGGCTGACGCTGCCTATGGAAACACTTTCTGGCGCCCTTCGCTTGATCGGGCTTGCGCTGGCAAGTGCGCTGCTATCCGCGACGCTGGCAATGCCGATTTTTTGGGTATATCTGCCGTCCTTGCGTGACTACCTTGATGTTATTTTTTTGGGTTTTTGGGTCGGCGACTTCAGCGGCGTCCTGTTTTTTGTCGGCCTTGCCAGCGTGGTGATGGGACCCAAGCAATGGCCTGTCAATGATGACTTGCCAACGCGGGTCCTGGGTTTGCCGGCACCTCTAGTCGGACTCATCGTGTCAACCATCTCAGTGATTGGATTGATGATGTTTATCGGCGGCAAGGGCGAGTTGTTGAGCTACAGCTATTTGATCCTGCTGCCGGTCATTGGCGGTTCTATCTGGTTTGGTTTTCGTTTTGGCATTGTGGCCGCGGCGCTTGCCAACATCAGCGCGGTCGTGACTTATAACATCATGGCCACGCAGCAAATGCCTTCGCTGCAGTTTCAGTTGTTGTGTGCCCTTGTGACCTGTGTGGGCCTGGTGCTTGGCGCCGCCATTGATGATCGAAAGAAAGCGCTCGCGCGCTATATTGATCTTTACGAGTTCGCGCCAGTCGGTTACATCGCGCTGAACGCCAATGGCCGGATCGAGGAATTTAACCGAACCGCCGCGGCAATGCTGGGCATGGAGAGCAGTGATTTACTGAAGCGTCAGTTCAACAGCTTGCTTGCCGCTGATGATCAAGCGAACTGGTTGGCGCTGCTCGACGGGATTAAAAAGCGAGGGGAGAGCGGTCGTATCGAGCTGACTCTGCAGCGTGGCGATGGTGCGCGGCTTCCGGTGCAGGTGGACTGCACCGCGCACCAAGTCGGCGCTGGCGAGACGGCGCTGCGCGTTGCCCTGACCGATCTAAGCGAAAACAAAGCGGCAACTGCAGCGCTGCGTGAGTCTCAAGCGCTGACGCAGGCACTGACCGAAGCCGCTACCGATGCCATTTTTGTGAAGGACACTCAGGGCCGTTACCTGTTGTTCAATACCGCCGCCAGCAATTTTGTTGGCCAATCCGTTGCTGCAGTGCTGGGCAAGGACGACACGGCCCTGTTCCCGAGGGAAGAAGCACACAAAGTGATGGCAAGAGACCGTGAAACCATAGCGTCCGGCCTCACACATACCTATGAGGAATATGTGACTACCCCCGCCGGGCCGACCGCGTTTCTATCGACCAAAGGTCCGATCCGCGATGCGCATGGAACCATCGTCGGCGTTTTTGGCGTGGTCCGCGACATCACGATGCGCTGGCGGGCCGAAGTTGAACTCGAACAGCACCATAACCAACTCGAAGAACTCGTCGCCGCGCGTACCGCGGAACTTGCACGAAGCCGTGACGAAGCCGAAAACGCCAACGTCACCAAATCGCGCTTCCTCGCCGCCGCCAGCCACGACCTGCGGCAGCCGATGCAGGCCATCAGCCTGTTCAACG